>DASZJM010000519.1:0-7864 GCA_035948165.1 Candidatus Methylomirabilota bacterium | reverse complement strand
GCGGTCGCGGGCCGCCATCTCCTCGGTGACGCCTTCGACCGGGATCGGCGCGGTCGGCACCGGCGGCATGCCGGGATAGGCGAGGAGGCCCCAGCGATACGGCCCTTCCCAGTAGTAGCGCTGGTCGTAGTAGCGCGCGATTGCCTCCTCCTGCTGACGGTTGACCGGCTTGTCGCTCTCCACCGGCGGGCTGTCCTTGACCTGCGCCTGAGTGAGAGCGACCAGGATCTTGTCTCCTGCCTCGCGCACCGAGAGCGGCGAGATCAACACCTGGCGGCCCGGCAGCCACGTGCCGGTGTCCACCACCAGATAGCGCACCGTCCAGCTGAGGTCGTCGAAGTAGAGGTCGGCCACGCTCCCGAGATCGCCGTCGAGGGCGGCGATCGTGAGTCCCTTGAATCCGCTGGCTGGCTTGAGCATCGGGCTTCCTCCTTGCCCTCCGTCCAAGCATTTCCCGTGCGAGGCGAGACGCGCGCGGAATCGCTGCGTTCGGCGTGGCGCGCGCCGCGCGGCAGAAAGGCTTACCGGGAACGATGCGCCGGTTCCGTAAGTCCTGCCGGGCCCGCTCGCACGACGATGATCGCGAGACCGAGCAGGACGAGCGCCATGCCGAGGAGGCGGCGCGCGCCGAAGCGCTCGCCGAGCACCAGGGCCGACGACGCGGCGGCCACGAAGGGAACGAGGAGGGCGAACGGCGCGACCTGGGCGGCGGCGTGACGACGGAGGAGATAACCCCAGATCGCGTAGGCGAGCACGGTGGCGACCAGGCCCAGGTAGCAAACAGCGGCCCACGCGAGCCACGAGGCCCGGCTCCACGACGTCCAGATCGCGCCGGGTCCGTCCCACCACGCGGCAAGCGCGAGCCCGGGTAGGGGCGGCACCACGCTGAGCCACACCGCGAGGGCGAGCGGATCGATCGCGGGCAGGCGCTTGACCAGGACATTGCCGACGGCCCAGCTCACCGCGGAGAGCGCGGTGAGCCCGAGGCCGACGGCGGTCAGGTCGTGACCGACGCTGGTCGCGATGACGACCAGGCCCGCGAAGGCCACCGCGGCGCCGGTCCACTCCCGGCGCGTCGGTCGCTCCCCCATCGCGAGGGCCGCGAGCACGATGGTGAAGAGCGCCTGCGTCTGCACCACGATCGCGGCGAGCCCCGGCGGAGTCCCCGCCGCGATGCCGAAGAACTGGAACAGGAACTGGCCGGTGTAGAGGGTGAGGCCCACGAGCACGAGCGCGCACCACCCGATGCCCGGACGCGGCAGGAGCGCCGCCGGCGCCGCGGCCACCAGGAAGCGCAGCGCGGTGAGCGAAGCCGGCGAGAAGTCGTCGAGGGCCAGCCGCGTGGCCACGAAGGCCACGCCCCAGATGGCGGTCACCAGCAGGGCCAGCGCGACGTGGGCGGTGGGCACGCGCTCGACCATAGCATCGCGCGGCCGCGCGATGGACAAGCCGCGGGGCGACGGCGTAGACTCCGGGCGTTCCGAGATCCCGTCACGCCACCGCCCAGGGAGGCCGCCCGCCATGCCACCGCAGAGCCTCAAGATCGACCACGCGCGTTACGTCCTGACCCTCGACCCCCAGCGCCGCATCATCCAGGACGGCGCGATCCTCGTGGAGAACGGGCGCATCACCCGGGTGGGCAAGGCCGCCGAGCTCGGGGAGGCGCGCGCCGACCGGGTGATCGACGGCCGCCACCTCGTGATCACCCCCGGCTTCTTCAACGGGCACATGCACATCAGCTACGCGCACCCGGTGCGCGGCATCTTCCCCGACGAGCAGGCGAGCCCGCTGGTGCACGTGTTCAACCTGCAGACCGCGATGACCGAGGACGAGGAATACCACACCACGCTGCTGGGGCTCGTGGAGCTGGTGCGGAACGGGACGGTGTGCTTCCTCGATCCCGGCAGCACCAAGTTTCCCGACGCGTGCCTGCAGGCCTACGAGGACGCGGGGATCCGCGTGGTCCTGGGCGAGTGCGTGACCGATCAGCCCGCCCCGTTCACGTTGCCGCGCTACCCGGCGCCGGAGGCGGTGGCCCGCACCGTCTCCTTCCTCGCGAAGTGGAACGGGCGGCTCGACGGCCGCATCCGCGCCTGGGCGATGCCGTTCTCCTACGAGACGTGCAGCGCGGGGCTGCTCGAGAGCCTGAAGCGGGTGGTGGACGAGCACCACACCGGGCTCACCCTCCATCACAGCAGCGGGGCGAAGGCGCGCCAGGACTCGGCCGCGCGCCACGGCGCGAGCCCGACCGCCTATCTCGAGTCGATCGGGGTGCTCGGGCCCAACGTGCTGCTCGCCCACTGCCTCGGGCTCGACGAGGCGGAGATCGATTGCGTCGCGCGCTCCGGCGCCACCGTGGCGATGTGCCCGGTCACCGCGGCGAAGGGCGGGCGCGGAGTCCCCGAGCACGGCCGCATGCCCGAGCTGCTCGCCCGCGGGGTCCGCATCGCGCTGGGCTGCGACTCGCCCAACAACTCGAACCACCTCGACATGGTGCGCACCATGAACATGGCCGCGATCCAGTACAAGGACGCGCGCCAGGACACGCGCCAGATCCCGGCCGAGGCCGCGCTCGAGATGGCCACGATCCACGGGGCGGAGGCCCTCGGCCTGGGCGCGGAGCTGGGCTCGATCGAGGTCGGCAAGAAGGCCGACCTGGTCGCCTTCGACACCCTGCGCCCGGAGTGGCAGGCCCTCTGGAACCCGGTCAACAACCTGGTCTACAACGCCGACGGCCGCAGCGTGCACACCGTGGTGATCGACGGCCGGGTCGTGGTCGACGCCTACCGCCAGACCTTCGTGGACGAGCCGCGACTCTATGCCCGGGTGCAGGAGATCGGCGAGCGGCTGCAGGCGCGCACCGGCATCAGCTTCCCGCGCTCCCGCTGGCCGATGAGCTGAGCCCGGCCGGGGCGCCGGCTGCCCAAATGCGCGGGGGCTGACATTTCCCATCAGTCCCGACGCAGGGACCATCGACTAACCCGCTGTTTTCGCTGAGCCCGCTCATGGTGCAGTCCTTGCACCACTCGAGCCCGAGCCGGCGCCCTTGCCGGCCCCAACGTTCGAGCCCGGACGTCCAACCCCGGAGAGGAGAGGCCAGTGCCCGACCCGCGCATCCTGGTAGTCGAGGACGAGACCAACGTCCGTGAGCTGGAGGCGGAGATCCTGAGGGAGGAGTGGGAGCACGTCGACACCGCGGTGGACGGCACCGACGCCCTCCGGCTCCTCGCCGAGCACGTCTACGCCGCGATCGTGAGCGATCTCGCGATGCCGAAGATGGACGGCCGCGGGCTCTACGAGGAGGTCGGGCGCCGCTACCCGAGCGCGCACGGGCGGCTCGTGTTCGTGACCGGCTACGCGGAGGCCGAGGAGTACGACGCCTTCCTCCGTCAGAGCGGCGTCCCGGTGCTGGCGAAGCCGTTCACCATCGCCGACCTGATCGGGGCGGTGCAGCGGGCGTTCTCGCCCGCCTAGCGGAGCCCGCCCGGTGGCCCGTCTCGCCGAGTCGTCCGAGCAGCACTATCGCGCGCTCGTGGAATCGAGCGCGGGCCTGATCTGCACCCACGACTTGGCGGGCATCCTCCTGTCCGTCAACCGGGCCGCCGCCGAGCGCCTGGGCTACGCGCCGGACGAGCTGGTCGGCAAGAGCCTGGGCGACGTGCTGGCGCCTTCGGTGCGGACGCTGTTCCCCCAGTATCTCGAGCGGGTCGCGCGCGCCGCGGGCGACGAGGGACTGATGCTGGTCGTGACGCGGGACGGGGAGGAGCGCATCTGGACCTACAGCAACGTGCGCTGCCAGGATCCGGGCGGCCCGCCCTACGTGCTGGGCCACGCCCACGACATCACCGACATCAAGCGCTCGGACGCGCGGGCGGTGGAGGCGCAGGCGCTCCGCTCGGTCGCCCAGCTCGCGCTGGCCACCGCGCACGAGATCAACAACCCGCTGACCGTCATCATCGCGAGCCTCCAGCTCATGACCGCCCGGGGCCAGGTGCCCGCGGGGGCCACCGGCTACGTGGAGCGCGCCATCCGCGCCGGCGAGCAGATCCGCGACATCGTGCGCAACATGTCCCGCATCACCCGCCTCGAGCTGTCCCGCCAGTCCCCCCAGCTGCCGCCGGTGCTCGACCTCCGCAAGTCCAGCGACCCGCAGGCCTGATCGCCCCGGAAGGACTTGCCGTCCGGCCCCCTCTCGGGCTAAGGTCTGGGCGGCGAGTGCAGGATTCCAGCCGGTCCCCGACCCGAGGGCGATCGACCCAAGGGCGATCTCAAGGAGCGACCAATGAAGCGTGCGAGCGCGATGGCACCGGTGTTCCTGCTGATCCTCACGCTGCTCGGCCTGGCGCGGCCCGACGCGGCCCTGGCGCAGCCGAAGACCGAGCTGACGGTGGCGCTCTCGAGCTTCGCCACCGAGGTGCTCGACCCGCCGCTCGGCGGCCACCTCGTGAAGTACTACCTCTCGATGATCTTCGACTACCTCGTCGGCACCACGCCGGACGGGCAGCCGTCACGCGAGGGCGGGCTGGCCACGCGCTGGGAGAGCTCGCCCGACTTCAAGCGCTGGACCTTCTACCTCCGCAAGGGGGTCAAGTTCCACAACGGCGACGAGGTCACCGCCGAGGACGTGAAGTTCAGCATCATGCGGAACATCGGCAAGCGCTCCACCACCGGCTACGCGGGCCCCCTCCGCACCCTGATCGCGGACATCGAGACTCCCGCGCCCGACCGGGTGGTGATCGTCAGCAAGGAGCCGACCCTGATCTTCCCCACCTACCTCTCGCGCTCGCTCTCCACCGAGGGGATGATCGTGCCGAAGAAGTACGTGGAGGCGGTGGGCGACGACGTGTTCGCCCGCAAGCCGATCGGCAGCGGGCCCTACAAGTTCGTGGAGCAGGTGACCGGCTCGCACGTCAAGCTCGCCGCGGTCGACAGCCACTGGCGCATCGGCACGCCCAAGTTCAAGACCATGCTCTTCCGCCTGGTCCCCGAGGAGACCACCCGCATCGCGCTCCTGCGCCGCGGCGAGGTCGACGTGGTCGAGGTGAGCCGCGAGCGGGTGCCGGAGCTGGAGCGCGAGAGCTTCCCCATTCACTACCGCCGCGAAGAAGCGATCCTCACCATGTGGTGGATCCTGGGCCCCGAGGGGCCGGTGGCGCCTTCCAAGGACAAGCGGGTGCGCGAGGCCTTGAACCTGGCCATCGACCGCGCCGAGATCGCGCAGTCCATCTTCGGGGGCAAGGCCGAGCCCGCGTCGGTACCGCTCGGGCTCTCGTGGTCGTTCAAGGACGTGGGCTTCAAGCCGACGCCGGAGATGGTCTATCCGTACGACCCGGTGCGGGCCAAGAAGCTCCTCGCCGACGCGGGATTCGCCTCCGGGTTCAACCTCGACGTCTACGCCTACCAGCTGGCCGGCCTGCCCGAGGGCAAGACGATGGCGGAGGCGGTGGCGGGCTACTGGGAGAAGCTCGGCATCAAGACGCGCCTGATCCCGGTGGACTACCCGGCCTTCCGCAAGGCGTGGCTGGACCGCGCGGCGCCGGGCGCGGTCGGCTACTTCAACATCGCCAATCGCGACTGGATCGGGGCCTACGCGCTGCTCGAGAAGATGGCCTACACTCCGGCCAAGGGCAACGCCACCGTCAACGATCCCGAGATCGACGCGATGATCGCCCAGGTGATGCGGCAGACCGACCGGGAGAAGATCAACGCGCTGATCCGCAACGTCTACACCCGGCTGCGCAGCGAGCACTACGGCGTGCCGGTGGTCTACCTGCACTCGCCGTACGCGACGTCGAAGACCCTCGGCAAGTGGAACGTGGGCTCGGTCATGTACGACCTCTTCTTCGACGTGCTCGCCTCGGGCAAATAACCCCGGGCTCTTGCTGCGCTTCGTCGCGGCCCGGCTCGTGCAGTCGCTGGTGGCCCTCGCCATCATCTCGGTGGTGGTGTTCGTGCTGGCCCGGGCCACCGGCGATCCCCTCTATCTGATCCTGCCGATGTCCGCCTCTCAGGAGGACTTCGACAACGCCCGCCGCTACCTCGGCCTCGAC
The DNA here is from genome assembly GCA_035948165.1 of Candidatus Methylomirabilota bacterium. Lineage (GTDB taxonomy): Bacteria > Methylomirabilota > Methylomirabilia > Rokubacteriales > CSP1-6 > CAMLFJ01. The sequence goes on along the minus strand of DASZJM010000519.1, from coordinate 1,814 downwards.
CGGCCCTACGTCGAGCAGTACCTCTCGTTCGTGGGCCGCGCGGTGACCGGCGACTTCGGCAATTCGCTCCGCGCCCGGCGGCCGGTCAGCGAGCTGATCCGGGAGCGCCTGCCCAACTCCCTCAAGCTGGCCGCCTTCGCGATGGCGGTCTCGCTCGCGATGGCGTTCCCGCTGGGCGTCATGGCCGCGGTGCGGAAGGGCACCGGGCTCGACCGGTTCGCCCAGGTCGTGTCGGTGCTGGGCCAGTCGCTGCCCACCTTCTGGGTGGCGATCTTGCTGGTGGAGTTCGTGGCGGGCCGGCTGCAGTGGCTGCCCGCGGGCGGCAACGAGGGTTTCACCAGCTACGTCCTGCCCGGCTTTACCCTCGGCTGGTTCGTGGTGGCCGGGCTCATGCGGCTGCTCCGCTCCGGCATGCTCGAGGTGCTCGACTCCGAGTACGTCAAGCTCGCCCGGGTGAAGGGCGTCGGCGAGGGGCGGGTGATCTGGCTGCACGCGCTCAAGAACGCCCTGATCCCGGTGGTGACCTTCGCGGGCATCTACTTCGCGATCCTGGTGACCACCGCGATCGTGGTGGAGACCGTGTTCGCGTGGCCCGGCCTCGGCCGCCTCGCCTACGAGGGCATCAGCTCGCGCGATTTCCCGGTGATCCAGGCGGTGGTGCTGACCACCGCGGCCATCGTGGCGGTGGTCAACCTGTGCGTCGACTGCCTCTACGCGGTCATCGACCCGCGCATCCGCTATGCCCGCTGAGCCCGGCGCGCTCGCCCTGCCCGAGCTGGATGTGCCCGCCGCGCCGACCCGGCGCGCGCTTCGGCTGCCGCGGTTCCCGCTCGCGGTGATCGGCCTCTTCGTGCTGGCCGCGGTGGTGGCGCCGCTGCTCGGGCTGCCGGACCCGCACGCCCAATCGCTCCGCGACCGCTTCAAGCCGCCGGGGTGGGAGGAGGCGGGGAGCTGGAAGCACCCGCTCGGCACCGATCGGCTCGGGCGCGACCTGCTCTCCCGCATCGTGTGGGGCTCGCGGGTGTCGCTCGCGGCCGGGGTGGTCACGGTGCTGGTGGCGAGCGCGTTCGGCGCCGCGGTGGGTCTCACCGCCGGCTACTACGGCGGTCGCGTCGACGCGGTCCTGATGCGAATCACCGACGCCACCATGTCCTTCCCGGTGATCCTGCTCGCCCTGATCCTCGCGGTCACGGTGGGCCCGAGCTTCACCAACGTGGTGACCGCGATCGCGGTGATCCTGTGGGCCCGCTACGCGCGGGTCATCCGCGGGCAGGTCCTCACCCTGGTGCAGCTCGACTTCGTGGCTCAGGCCCGCATCGCGGGGGCGGGCGCGTGGCGGATCATCACGCGGCACCTGCTGCCCAACACCCTCGGCACCCTGCTGGTGCTGGTCACCCTCCAGATCGGCTACGTGATCATCGTGGAGGCGTCGCTGTCCTTCCTCGGGGCGGGCATCCCGCCGCCCACCCCGGCGTGGGGCTCCATGATCGCGGAGGGGCGCGACGTGGTGACCCGCGCGTGGTGGGTGTCGCTCTTCCCGGGCCTGGCGATCCTGCTCGTGGTGCTGGCCTTCAACCTGCTCGGCGACTGGCTCCGCGACACCTTCGACCCGAAGCTGCGGCAGCTCTGAGGGCCGGCCCGCTCGTGTCCCGCCCGCCCGCGTCGCGCCCGGTCATCGACGTGCGCGATCTGCGCACGCACATCGTCACCCGCTGGGGCACCGTGAAGGCGGTGGACGGCGTCTCGTTCACGGTCGACGAGGGCGAGACCCTCGGCCTGGTGGGGGAGTCCGGCTCGGGCAAGAGCATGACCTG
>DASZJM010000518.1:0-10018 GCA_035948165.1 Candidatus Methylomirabilota bacterium | reverse complement strand
GCGATCCTGGTCCCACGCGACCAGCACCGAGCGCGGCTCGGCCGCGATCTTCCGGATGCGGAACGCGAGCGCGATCTCCGCGTCGGCCAGATGGCTCACCACCTCCGCCACCGCCCACTCCCCGCGCGCGGGCCGGCGGGTGAGGAGCCGGCGCGGCACGCGGCGCAGGGTGCGGGCCAGCCGCGCGGGCGCCGCGCGAAGGGCGCGAAGAGGACGGATGGATCCGAGCCGCGTGTGGGCGACGCGGCACATCGGGCAGCGGATGGCGGCGGCCATGGGGAGCTCCTTCAGAGTGATTGGCAGAGTGATTGGCGGAGTGATCGGCTCGACGCGCGAGCTCGGCGGGTATCGTAGCACGGTCGCGCCGGGCGCCAATCGGGGCGCGGGGGGCGCGGGGTATAATGCGCGCATGATTTCGGTCGCGGACGCGCAGGCTCACGTGCTCGCGCTGGTGGCGCGGGTGGCCGCGCCCGAGGTCATTCCGCTCGACGCCGGGCTCGGGCGCGTGCTCGCGGAGGACGTGCGGGCGACGCTCGACGTGCCGCCCACCGACAACTCCGCGGTCGACGGCTACGCGGTCCACTCCCTCGACATCCCCGCCTCCGGCACCCGCGAGCTGACCGTGGTGGCGGACCTGGCCGCCGGCGCGGTGTTCGAGGCGACGCTCGGTCAGGGCGAGGCGCTGCGCATCATGACCGGCGCGCCGATCCCGGCGGGCGCCGACACGGTGTATCCCCAGGAGCTCGTGGAGCGCGCGGGGCGCGTGGTGCGGATTCCCGGCGGCGCGCCGGGAATGAACGTGCGCCATCGCGGCGAGGACGTGCGCGCGGGCACCGTGGTCCTGCCCGCGGGCGTGGCCCTGCGCCCGCAGGAGCTCGGGGTGGCCGCGTCGCTCGGGCTGCCGCAGCTCCTGGTGCGCCAGAAGCCGCGCGTGGCGATCCTCTCCACCGGCGACGAGGTGGCCGAGCCGGGCCACCCGCGCAAGCCGGGACAGATCTTCGACTCGAACCGGTTCTCGCTCCACGGGCTGGTCGAGGCCGCGGGCGGCGAGCCGACCGACCACGGGATCGTGCCCGATCTCTACGACGTGCTGCACGCCCGCCTGCGCGCGGCCGCCGCCACCGCCGACGTGGTGCTCACCTCGGGCGGGGTCTCGGTGGGCGACCACGACCTGGTCAAGGCGGTGCTGCAGGAGGCGGGCGGGATCGACTTCTGGCAGGTGGCGATGCAGCCGGGCCGCCCGCTCGCGGTGGGCCGCATCGGCCCCGCGCTCTTCTTCGGTCTCCCCGGCAACCCGGTGGCGTCGATGCTCACCTTCCACCTCTTCGTGCGCCCCGCGCTGTGGAAGCTCGGCGGCCGCCGCGAGCTGTTCCCGCCGCGCTTCCACGCGGTGGCGATGGAGACGATGAGCAAGAAGGCGGGTCGGCGCGAGTTCAAGCGCGGCATCCTCTCCTACGCGGGCGATCGCTGGGAGGTGCGCACCACCGGCCCCCAGGGCTCGGGCATCCTCACCTCGATGACCCTCGCCAACTGCTTCGTGGTGATCGAGGAGGAGCGCGGCGACGTGGCGGCGGGCGAGACGGTGTCGGTCGAGCCCTTTCCCGGAGGCTGACCAATGCCCCACGGCGTCGAGACCCGGCTGATCGACGGCATCACCCCGATGGTGCGCGACCTCGTCACCGGGTACGCCCGCTCCCTCGCCGACCTTCGCTACGCCGACGTGCGCGTCGAGGTCAGCGAGGGCAAGTTCGCGGGAGCGGAGAACGGCGAGGCCAAGATCTCGGGCGACGACTACGCCTTCGCGTTCGGGATCCGGGTGCTGGCCGGATCCCGCATGGCCGCGCCCGGCTACTTCGGCCGCGGCCTCGGGGCGGCCGACCTCCCCGACCTGGCGCGGCTGCTCCGCGAGGGGCTGCTGGCGGCCTACCGGCGCGCGATGGCCAACGCGGAGATGAAGGCGGAGGTGAAGGGCAAGTTCGGCGCGCTCGGCGACTCGCTCGAGGACACCCGCCTGCATCCGATCGAGGTGCGCCAGGAGATCGTGCCCGCGGTCTTCGAGATCGACCCGCGCGCGGTCGCCCTCGACGAGATGGTGCGCTTCACCACCGACGTCTCGGCGCGGACCGCCGCCGCCGATTCCGCCGTCTCCTACAACTACACCTCGACCCTGACCCAGCTGAGCCGCGAGCTGTTCGCCTCGTCGGAGGGCGCGCTCATCGACCAGTCGTTCGCGCTCACCCAGGGCATGAGCTACGTGGTGGCCACCGGTCCCGACAACAGCCAGGAGATCTACGACGTGCTCGGGCACCAACGCGGCTGGGAGATCCTCACCCGCGGGGTCGCCGAGCCCCTCATCGCGTTCCCGCCCTTTCCCGAGTTCGCCCTCGCCATCGCCCGCGACGCCGCTCTGGTGTGCCGCGCCCCGGTGCTGGAGGCGCCCGCGGGCGAGGTCACGGTGGTCACCGACCCGCACTACAACACCCTCCTCTCCCACGAGATCATCGGCCACCCCGTCGAGCTGGACCGGGGGCTCAAGATGGAGACCGCCTACGCGGGTCGCTCGTGGCTGCTGCGCGGGCTCGACGACACCCAGGTCGGCCGGCGGATCGCCTCGCCGCTGGTCACCGCGTTCTCGGATCCGTCCCTGCCCGGCTACGGCCACTACGCCTACGACCACGAGGGGACGCCGGCCCGGCGGGTGGTTCACATCGACCGGGGGATCTTCACCGGGTTCATGAACAGCCGGCAGACCGCCGCCATCTTCGGGGGCGACCCCAACGGGCACTGGAAGGCCACCGACGCCCAGCTCGTCCCGCTGGTGCGCATGTCGACCACCGTGTTCGCGGGGGGCGAGCAGGAGGCGGGCGACCTGATCCGGGAGATCGACCACGGCTACTACCTCGTGGGGCACCGCACCCCGTCGATCGCGGAGAGCCGCGAGAACTTCCGCATCTCCGCGCGCAAGGTCTACGAGATCCGCCGGGGCGAGATCGGGCGGGTCTTCCGCGACGGCGGCATCATGGCGGACAGCCGCGACTTCCTGATGCACGTCGACGGGGTGGGCCGCGACTTCCGGCTGTACCCCATCCCGAACTGCGGCAAGGGCCAGCCGATGCAGACCCGCAAGCTCGGCAACGGCGGGCCCACCCTCCGCAGCCGCGCGATCCTCACCGGCGGGGCCTGATCTCTCTTGGATCTCCGTCGCGCGGTCGGGGAGGCCCTGGCCCGCCTCGCCGCCGCGCCCGGCGTGCGCGAGGTGGAGGTCTTCGCGGCGCTGAACCGCGCGCTGCTCACCCGCCTCAACTACACCTCGCACATCGCGTGCAACGGGGTCGAGGAACCGAAGTCCACCGAGATGACCGGGCTCGGGGTGCACGCGGTCTTCGACGGGCCCGACGGCCGGCCGCTGGTGGGCTTCGGATCGGAGCCGAGCGATCTCACCGCCGAGGGGGCGCGGCGCGCACTGACCAAGGCCCGGCAGGCCGCGGTGCACGATCCCGCCTTCCGCTCGCTGGCGCGCCCCAGCGGCGAGCGGCGCGGGCTGATCGACTACCACGACCCGCGGCTCATGGACGTGTCCGACGCGGAGCTCGTGGAGGCGGGCTGGAAGGTCGTCACCGGGGGCCTCCGCGCCTTCATGGCCTCTTCCCGTCTCGCGGACCTGGTGCCCGACGAGGCCGCGCTCAAGCGTCTCGGTCTCATCCTGGGCGGCGACGTGACGATCCGGCAGGAGCGGATCGCGATCGCCTCCACCGCGATGCCGGAGCCGCAGGTCGACGACGCGACGTTCATGTCCGCGTCCACCACCGCGATGGTGGAAGCGCGCGACGCCAAGGGCTCGGGGGGCAGCGTGTGCACGCGTCTGGCCGAGTTCACCGACGAGGCGGGCAGCGAGGCGGCCGACCACGCGGTGGCCGCCATCGGCGGCGAGCGCGTGGAGACCGGGGACTACGCGGTCGTGTTCGGCCCCCAGCCGGTGGCCGATCTCTGCAACAACCTCCTCGTGCCGTCGTGCCACGCCGGCTCCTTCTTCGCCTCCAGCACCCCGTTCCTCGGCCGGCTCGGCCGGCCGGTGGCGGCGCCGGGGCTCAGCGTCTACGACCACGGCGCGATGCCGGGCTGGGCCGGCTCGCGCGGCATCACCTGCGAGGGCCTGCCCACCGGACGGACGGACCTGATCAAGGACGGCGTGCTCGTGGGCCTGCTGAGCCACTGGTACGACACCGAGCGCCTGCGCCACGACCCGCAGGGACGGCAGAAGCTCGGGGCGGATCCCGCCGCGTCGGCGGCCGCGCTCGTCCCGCGCAACGGCTTCCGCTTCGACGGGGCGGGCCGCTCCTTCGAGACCACTCCGGGCACGTCGGCCACCAACGTGGTGGTCGAGGGCCGCGATCCGATCCCGCTCGATGGGCTGCTCGCGCGGGTGCGCAACGGGCTCTACGTCGGCCGCATCTGGTACACGTACCCGATCAACGGGTTGCGAGCGGGAGACTTCACTTGTACGGTGGTGGGTGATTCCTTTATCATCCGCGACGGCCGGATCGCGGCGCCGCTCAAGGCGAACACGCTCCGGATCAACGACAACCTCACCCGGCTGCTCGGCGCGGTGGTGGGCACCACGAAGGACGTGAAGGGCACGCTCGTGTGGGGCGCGGACGAGATCGTGTACGCGCCGACGATCGCGGTGACGGGCGTGCACGTCGACGCGATCGCAGGATTCATGGAGGGAATGGGCTGATGGCGAACCCGGACGTGGCCAAGCTCGAGACCATCGCGCGCGAAGGACGGGTGGAGATCCTCCGGATGCTGACCCACGCCGGCTCGGGGCATCCGGGCGGCTCGCTCTCCGTGATCGACATCCTAACCGATCTCTACTTCAACCGCCTGCGCCTCGACCCGGCCCGGCCGCAGTGGGAGGACCGCGATCGGTTCATCCTCTCCAAGGGGCACTGCGTCCCCGCCCAGTACTTCTGCATGGCCAAGCGCGGGTTCTTCCCGATGGACCGCATCGTCACCCTGCGCAAGCTGGGCAGCCCGCTCCAGGGTCATCCCGACCGGGTGGCCCTGCCCGGCATCGAGGCGGCCACCGGCTCGCTCGGCCAGGGCATCTCGGTCGCGGTGGGCATGGCCCTCGGCCTCAAGCTCGCGGGCAAGGCCGCGCGCGTCTACTGCGTGCTGGGCGACGGGGAGACCCAGGAGGGCCAGGTGTGGGAGAGCCTGATGTCGGCGCCCAAGCTCGGAGCTCCGAATCACCATCTCGACAACCTCTGCGTGATCCTCGACTACAACGGCATCCAGCTCGACGGCTTCGTGAAGAAGATCCTGGACCTCGAGCCCATCACCGACAAGCTCAAGGCGTTCGGCTGGCCGGTGCTCGAGGTCAACGGGCACGACATCGCCCAGGTGGACAAGGCCCTCGACCAGGCGGAGGCCAACAAGGGCGCGCCGACCTTCATCGTGGCCCACACCGTCAAGGGCAAGGGCGTGTCGTTCATGGAGAACGACCCCGAGTGGCACGGCAAGGCTCCGAAGCCCGACGAGGCGGTGCGCGCGATCCGCGAGATCGTGGGCGACCCGGTGCCGGCCTGGGCCGCGCCGATCGTCGCCGAGCTCTCGGCCATGGGGAAGAAGTGATGGCGGCCAAGGCCTCCCGCGCCGCGTTCGGGGAAGCGCTCATCGAGCTGGGGGCGACCAACGAGCGGATCGTCACGCTCGACGCCGACCTCTCGAAGTCGACGATGACCGGCGCCTTCGCCAAGAAGTATCCGGAGCGCGCGTTCGACCTGGGCATCGCGGAGTCGGGCATGATCGGAGTGGCCGCGGGCCTGGCCCTGACCGGCCACATCCCGTTCGCGTGCTCGTTCGCCTGCTTCCTGGTGGGGCGCTTCGAGACGATCCGGGTGTCGGTGGCCTACAGCGACGCGCCGGTCAAGCTCGTCGGCACCCACGTGGGCGTCGCGATCGGTGAGGACGGCTACACCCAGATGGGCCTCGAGGACGTCGCCTGCCTGCGGGCGCTGCCGAACATCCCGATCGTGCAGCCCGCCGACGAGCTCGAGACGCGGCAGGCGGTGGCCTACGCGATCGAGCATCCGGGCCCGATCTACCTTCGCCTCACCCGGCAGAATCTCGAGCCGGTGCACGACGCCGCCTACCGCTTCCGCTTTGGCAAGGCCGACGTGCTGCGCCCCGGTCACGACGTGACGGTGTTGGCCACCGGCGGGCCGGTGTGGTACGCGCTCGAGGCGGCCAAGGCGCTCGCCGCCGAGGGCATCCAGGCGGAGGTCATCAACGTGGCCACCATCAAGCCCCTCGACGAGGAGACCATCCTGCGCTCGGCGGGCCGGACCGGCCACGTGCTCACGGTGGAGGACCACAGCGTCAACGGCGGGCTCGGCAGCGCGGTGGCCGAGATGCTCTCCGAGGTGATGCCGACCCCGCTCAAGCGCGTGGGGGTCACCACCTTCGGCGAGTCCGGCGACATGAAGGGCCTCTACGCCAAGCACGGGCTCGACGCGGCCGGCATCGCCGGCGCGGTCCGCAAGTTCCTCGCCCGCTAGCCGCCGCCCTCAGCGCTCCTCCACCACCCACAGATAGACCGGGGTGGTGCGGCCGTTGACGTCCACCCGGATCATCGCGCGGGGCTCCCAGTCGCCCATGTCGAAGTCGAACGAGACCACCCGAGTGCCCGGCCGCAGCTCGGCCCGGAGCTTGGGGGCGAGCCGGATGTTCATCTCGCGGGTGAGGTAGAGCGTCACCACGCTGGCCGGCGCCACGTCGGCCCGGAAGAAGTCCTGCTGCAGGAACGTCACCCGGTCGGCGACCCCGGCCCGCCGCGCGTACTCCCGGCTGCGGGCCACGAGCGCCGGGTCGATCTCGACGCCGATGGCGGCCCGGGCCCCGAAGTCGCGCACCGCCGCGATCACGAGGCGCCCGTCGCCCGATCCGAGATCGTAGACCGTGTCGGCCGGGCCCACCCGGGCCAGCCGGAGCATCTGGTCGACGATCTCGTGGGGCGTCACCAGGAAGGGCACGTCCGCGCCCGGGTACGGGGCGCAGCCGGCCGCGCCGAGCACGAGAACGACGAGGGCGAGGGCCGTGCTAGGCTTCACGCATGCTCTCCGCGGTGGTCTCGTCCCTGCACCTGCTGGCCCTCGCCATCGGGCTGCCCGCGGTGTTCCTGCGCGGACGTGCGCTCAAGGGCCGGCTCGACGCGGACGGCGTGCGCCGCGTGCTGGCCGCCGACAATGTCTGGGGGATCGCGGCGGGGCTCTGGATCGTCACCGGTCTCCTCCGCGCCTTCGGTGGCCTCGAGAAGGGCACCGAGTTCTACCTGCACTCGCCGCTCTTCTGGGTCAAGATGGCGCTCTTCGTCCTCGTGCTCCTGCTCGAGATCCGCCCGATGATCACCTTCATCCGCTGGCGCATCCAGCTCGGCCGCGGCGCGACTGTCGACACCAGCGTGGCCCCCGCGCTCTACACGCACAACCACATCGAGCTCGCCATCGTGGTGGTGATGGTGTTCGTGGCGAGCCTCATGGCCCGCGGCGTCGGCTACTAGCTCCTACGGGCGGCCGAGGGGAAGCACCCCGAGCTGCACGATCAGGTAGAGACCGAAGCCGAGCGAGAGGGCCCCGGTGGCCAGGCCGAGCCCCCGCCGGGCGCGCTCCAGGCGGGGCGCGCGCACCGTGAACGGCAGCGAGAGCACGCCGGTGATCGCGGTCATGCCGAGGATGACGCCCGCTCCGAACACCAGCAGGTACGCGATCGCCGCGCCGACCCCCCGGATGCTCGAGAGCACCAGCAGCGCCACCGCCGCGCTCCCGGCGAGTCCGTGCACGAGACCCACGAGCGTCGAGCGCACCGCCTGCGCCGGGCCCACCGTCTGGAGCGCGCGCAGGAGGCGGCGCGGCGGGTGGGCGTGCGGATGCCGGTGCACGCCTTCCGGATGGGCGTGGACGTGGCTGTGCAGCCCGGGGACGTCGCCGTGGGTGTGCGGCTCGCCCAGGTGGGTGACCGGCACCGGGTCGGAGTCGCGGAAGACCCAGACGATGCGCGCGATGCCGAGGCCGATCAGCATGACGGCCACCACCATCTCGAGCGACAGCGCGATCCGCGGGGTGAGCGCCAGGTTGAAGGCGATGACCGCGGTGCCCACCGCGGTGACGGTCACGGTGTGCCCCACGCCCCAGAACGCTCCCACCAGCGCGCCCGCGCCGAAGCGGCGGGTGCGGGACACGATGGTGGCCACCGCCACCACGTGGTCGGGGTCGGTCGCGTGCTGGATCCCGAAGAGCAGGCCCAGCAGCATGACCGACCAGAGCGAGGCGTCGGGGGCGGTCACTCGGAGAGCTTGAGCAGCAGCCCGGTGCGGCGGGCGCGCGTCACCGCGGCGGCGAGCGCCCAGTGGGCGAGCACCACGTAGAGCCCCACGAGGGCCAGGCCGATCGCGAACGGATGGGCGAAGCGCGGGGGGAAGCCGTAGCCGGCCCGGATCCCATCGAGGAAATAGGTGAGCGGGATGCCGGCCGAGACGGTCTGCACCCAGTCCGGCAGCACCGAGACCGGATAGTAGATGCCGGAGAGCATCACGAAGAAGTTGACCGCCGCCCACGCCGAGGTCTCGGCCCGGGTGCCCCAGAGGAGGACCAGGGCGCAGACCAGGAGGCCGATGACCAGCGCGGTGAGGAAGCAGCCGAGCAGGAAGAGCGCGACCCGCAGGGCGCCCGCGCCCAGGAAGTCGAAGCCGAACGCACGGCCGCCGATGACCGCCATCAGAGCCCACACCGTCACGCCACGTCCCACCCCGACTAGCCAGGAGCCCAGGGCCAGGTGGTGGATGCGCACCGGGGTGAGGAACTGGTGCTTCATCGACTTGGACCAGATGTCGAAGAGCACCGCGTAGGCCACGTCGAGCTGGCACACCTGGACCGCGGAGAGCGCGATGGTGCCGACCAGGATGAACGCGGTCATCTGCGGGGTCAGGTCGAGGAAGCGGGTGAGGAGGCCGTGCGAGACCATGGCCACCCCCGGCCAGAACGTGAGCTCGAAGAGGAAGAACACGTTGCGGCGGGCCATGATCAGGTTGCGGTAGGCGAACGCGGAGAGGCGGACCCACTCCTCCATCCACCACTCGGCCGCGCCCGCGCCCGCGGCGATCGGCTCAGCGCGCCAGCTCAACGAAGACCTCCTCGAGCTCCGGCTCGTGCACCTGGCAGTCGCGGATCACCACGTTCTGCTCGACCAGCCAGCGCAGGATCTCGGAGAGCCGCTTCTCGGCCGAGTCCACCGTGCAGTCGATGCGATCCCCGCGCGCCTGCACCTGGAGCACCCCGGCCAGGTCGGCCAAGCCGGCCGGCGCGGCCGGATCGAGACGCAGGGCGATCACGTCGCCGATGCGGATCTGGCGCTTCAGCTCGTCCGGCGAGCCCTCGGCGAGGATGCGGCCGCCCTTGATGAACGCGATCCGGTCGCAGAGCTCGTCGGCCTCCCGCATGTAGTGGGTAGTCAGGATGATCGTGGTGCCCTCGCGTCGCCGCAGCTCCGCGATCTGCGCGCGGATGCGGATCGACACGTCGGGGTCGAGGCCGAGGGTGGGCTCGTCGAGGAACAGCACCTCCGGCCGGTTGAGCAGGGCCTTGGCGAGGGCGAGGCGCTGCTTGAGCCCGGTGGAGAGCTCGTTGTACTCGGTCTTGAGGTGCGGGGTGAGCTCGAACCGCTCGAGCAGCTCCCCCACCCGGGTCCGGAGCGTCCGCCCGTGGAGCCCGTAGAGGCGGCCGTAGAAGGAGAGCACCTCGGCCGGGCGCAGGCTCCAGACGAACGAGGCGTTGCCGCTCGCCATGTTGAGCCGTCGGCGGATCGCGAACGCCTCGCGCACCACGTCGTGGCCGAGGATCCGCGCCGAGCCGCCGTCGGGCAGGAGCAGGGTGGCGAGGATGGACAGCAGCGTGGTCTTGCCCGCTCCGTTGGGTCCGAGCAGGCCGAAGATGGCGCCGCGCTCCACCCGCAGGCTCGCCCC
>DASZJM010000517.1:0-3989 GCA_035948165.1 Candidatus Methylomirabilota bacterium | reverse complement strand
GGCATCCACACCGGCGGCGTGCTCGGCAAGCTCCTGAGCGAGACCATCGAGAGCATCGATCCGGGCCAGGCCGAGGGGGTCACCGCGGTGGGGGCGAGTCGCCTCCACGTGATCGCGTTCGGGGTGGTGCCCCAGGTCCTGCCCAACTTCCTCTCCTACGTGCTGCTGCGCTTCGAGTCCGACATCCGCTCGGCCGCGGTGATCGGCATGGTCGGGGGCGGGGGCATCGGCTTCTACCTGTGGGACACGATCCGGTCCTTCAAGGACGGCGAGGCGGCGACGGTGATCCTCTTGATCGTCGCCATGGTGATGTGCACCGACGTGATCTCGGCCCGCATCCGGCGGGCCGCGATCTAGCGAGGAGAGCCCGATGCGACTGACCCGTATCCTGGCGCTGGCGCTGCTCACGATCGCGGGCTGGGTCGCGCCCTCGGCGGCGACCGAACCCAGCTGGCCCAAGGAGATCACCTTCGCCCTGCTCTCCACCGAGAACGCGGCGGAGATCACACGGCGCTGGGGCCCGATCCTGGCCCAGCTCGAGAAGGACCTGGGGATCAAGGTGAAGGCGGTCAACGCGACCGACTATCGCGGCACCATCGAGGCACTCAAGTTCAAGAAGGCGGAGATCGGCCACCTGGGGCCGAAGTCCTACGTCGAGGCGTCGACCAACAACTACGCCAACGTGGAGCCGATCGCCCAGCTCCAGCTCGCCAACGGCTCCCTCGGCTACCGCTCCTGCCTCATCGTGCACGCGGACTCGGACATGTTCAGCCCCGAGGACATCGCGGGCAAGACCTTCGCGTTCAACGACCCGAACTCGACCTCCGGCTACCTGGTGCCGTCCGCGTTCTTCATGACCGAGATGAACGTGGATCCGAAGAAGTTCTTCTCCAAGGTGACCTTCTCCGGCTCCCACGAGGCCTCGATCCTGGCCGTCGCCAACAAGAAGGCGGAGGTGGCCTCGACCAACCTGCCGGACCTGCAGCAGCTGACCCGCGAGAACAAGGTGCCGCGCAACGCCCTCCGGGTCATCTGGGTCTCCAAGCTGATCCCGAACGACCCGATCGTGGTGCGCAAGGACATGCCGGCGAGCCTGCGCGCGGCGATCACCGAGTCGCTCACCACGATGAAGGCGCGCAACCCGGAGGCGTTCAAGGAGATCGGCGCCTGGGTCGGGAACTTCGTGCCCGCCGACGACGCCAAGTACCAGGTGATCCGGGACCTCAACGACGTGGCCAAGAAGCTGGCGGCCCAGAAGTAGCCCAGACCGTGACGGCCCCGAATGCGGCCCGGGCACGCTGGATGTCGGCCCTAGCCCAGGCCGAGCCGGCGGCGGTCGAGGCGGCGTGGGCGGCGCTGCCCGAGAAGCCGAGCTACCGGCTGCTCCGGGCGCCCGAGACCGGCCTGGTGATGGTGCAGGGCCGGGCCGGGGGCACCGGGGCTCCCTTCAACCTCGGCGAGATGACGGTGACCCGCTGCTCGGTCGAGTTGCCGGACGGCATGGTCGGGCACGCCTACGTGGCGGGGCGGGATGCCCGCCACGCCGAGACCGCGGCGGTGCTCGACGCGCTCCTGCAGGAGCCGGGCGGTCGGGCCGCGCTCGAGGAGACCGTCGTCGAGCCGCTCCTGGCCGCCCGGGAGGCCCGCAGCCGGGCCGCGCGTGCCCGCGCCGCGGCGACCCGGGTCGAGTTCTTCACCATGGTCCGCGGAGAGTAGCGGATGCGGCCAGGCCTGGCCGATCCGGTGCTGGACAGCCAGCGCATCTTCCGCGGCGTGCTGGATGCGCTGTCGCACCCGGGCCGGATCGTCTCGGTGGCCGCCGAGGAGGCGGCGCCGGGGCCGCTCCATCCCGCCACGGTGGCGGTCTGCCTCGCGCTGGTCGACCTCGAGACGCCTCTCTGGCTGGACCCGGCCGGGCGCGCGCCGGACGTGGTGGAGCACCTCCGCTTCCACTGCGGCTGCCCGATCGCGGAGGAGCCGGGGCGCGCACGCTTCGCGGTGATCACCGATCCGGAGTCGATGCCGCCGCTCGAGGCGTTCGACCCCGGCACCGACGAGTATCCCGACCGCTCGGCGACGGTCATCGTGCAGGCGCGCGCCCTCGCCCTCGGCGAGGGCCGGCGACTCACCGGGCCGGGAATCGAGTCGGAGAGCCGTCTCGAGGCCACCGGTCTGCCCGAGCGCTTCTGGGACGGGATCCGCGCCAACCACGGGCGATTCCCGCGCGGCGTCGACGTGCTCCTGACCGCGGGCGCGCGGCTCGCCGCGCTGCCGCGCACGACACGCGTGGAGGGCTGAGCCCGTGTACGTGGCGGTCAAGGGGGGCGAGCGGGCCATCGACAACGCCCATCGGCTCCTTGCCGAGGAGCGCCGCGGCGACCCGGGCGTGCCCGAGCTGAGCCTCGCCCAGATCGAGCAGCAGCTCGCGCTCGCGGTGGACCGGGTGATGACCGAGGGCTCGCTCCACGACCGGGAGCTGGCCGCGCTGGCCGTGAAGCAGGCGCGGGGCGACCTGATCGAGGCGATCTTCCTGCTCCGGGCCTACCGGACCACGCTGCCCCGCCTCGGGGTGAGCCTGCCGCTCGACACCGCGGCCATGGTCGTCCATCGACGGGTGTCGGCGATCTTCAAGGACGTTCCGGGTGGCCAGATCCTCGGGCCGACCTTCGACTACACGCACCGGCTGCTCGACTTCGAGCTGGCCGCGCCCGGGAGCCTCCTGGCGCCTGCCGGGGTGGAGAGCGGGGGCGAGGGCGATCGAGGCACCGCGCCGCTGCCCCGGGTCATGGACCTGCTGGACCGCGAGGGCCTGATCGAGAGCGAGCCGCCGTCCGAGCCGGGGGGGCAGGTCGGCGACCTCACCCGGGAGCCGCTGACGTTCCCGGCCCGTCGAGACGTGCGCCTGCAGAACCTGGCGCGCGGGGACGAGGGCTTCCTCCTGGCGATGGGCTACGCCACTCAGCGGGGCTACGGGCGGAACCATCCGTTCGCCGGCGAGATCCGGCACGGCGAGGTGGCGGTGAGCCTCGCGCCCGAGGAGCTGGGCTTCGCGGTCGAGATCGCGACGATCTCGGTCACCGAGTGCCAGATGGTCAATCAGTTCAAAGGCTCCTCGACCACTCCAGCACAGTTCACTCGAGGCTACGGCCTCGTCTTCGGCGCCGCCGAGCGGAAGGCGATGGCGATGGCCCTGGTGGACCGCGCTCTGAGAGTGCGTGAGCTCGGGGAGGAGCCGGCCTCGCCGACGCAGGACGAGGAGTTCGTGCTGAGCCACTCCGACAGCGTCGAGGCCTCGGGCTTCGTCCAGCACCTGAAGCTGCCCCACTACGTCGACTTCCAGTCCGAGCTGGTGCTGGTCCGCGATCTCCGAGCCGCCCACGGGACCGGCGCCGCCTCGGCGGCTCCCGACGGCCGATGACGACCCGGTACAACTTCGCCTACCTCGACGAGCAGACCAAGCGGATGATCCGCCGCGCGGTGCTCAAGGCGGTGGCGGTGCCGGGCTACCAGGTGCCGTTCGGCAGCCGGGAGATGCCGCTCTCATACGGCTGGGGCACCGGCGGCGTGCAGGTGACCGCGAGCGTGATCGGGCCCGACGACGTGCTCAAGGTGATCGACCAGGGCGCCGACGACACCACCAACGCGGTGAGCATCCGGCGGTTCTTCGCCCGCACCACCGGGGTGGCCACCACCACCAGCACCGAGGCGGCCACCCTGATCCAGACCCGCCACCGCATCCCCGAGACGCCGCTCCGCGAGGGGCAGATCCTGGTGCTGCAGGTGCCGATCCCGGAGCCGCTGCGCTGGCTCGAGCCGCGCGAGGCGGAGACCCGCAAGATGCACGCGCTGGAGGAGTACGGCGTGATGTACGTGCGGCTCTACGAGGACATCACGCGGCACGGCAAGGTCGCCCAGACCTACGAGTACCCGGTGATGGTGGACGGCCGCTACCTGATGCGGCCCTCGCCGATCCCGAAGTTCGACAACCC
>DASZJM010000516.1:0-11258 GCA_035948165.1 Candidatus Methylomirabilota bacterium | reverse complement strand
GAGTACACGCTGAAGGACGAGGGCGGGCAGGTCCTCGACACCAACAAGGGCAAGAGCCCCCTCACCTTCACCCAGGGTCAGCAGCAGATCATCCCCGGTCTCGAGCGGGAGCTGATCGGCATGCACGCGGGTGACGAGAAGAAGGTGGTGGTGAAGCCCGAGGACGCCTACGGGCCGATCGTGCCCAACGCCCAGACCGAGGTCCCCAAGGACGTGGTGCCCAAGGAGGGGCTCAAGGTCGGCACCCCCCTGATGGCGCGCAGCGGCTCGGGCGAGACCCGGCCGGTGGTGGTGAAGGAGATCAAGGAGAACACGGTCGTCCTCGACCTCAACCACCCGCTCGCCGGCAAGACCCTCTTCTTCGACGTCAAGGTCCTCGGCGTCGACGCGCCGAAGTAATCATATTTCGAGCGTAGTCGCAAAGTCGCGGGTGAAGGTGCCGGTGTAGATCTCCTCCACCGCGCCCTTGAGGCGGATCGACCAGTCGGGCCGCACGTCGATCGACAGCTCGCCCCCCGGCATCCGCACGCTGACGAGCCCGTGATCGCAGAGGCCGTTGCGCACCGCCGCGCAGGCCACCGCGCTCGAGGATGACCCGGACGCGAGCGTCCATCCGGCCCCCCGCTCCCAGATGAGGATATCGACCGCGGAGCGCGACACCACCCGGGCCCACTGCACGTTGATGCGATTGGGGAACGCGGGATGGTTCTCGACCTTGGGCCCGAGCCGCCGCACCAGCGCCTCGTCGAGCCGGTCGGTGAAGATCACGCAGTGCGGGTTGCCCACCGACACCGCGGTGATGAGCAGGGTCTCCCCGTCGACCTGCAGCGGCACTGCCACCACCTCGCGCTCGGGCCCGTTCATGGGGATCTCGGGGGCCACGAAGGTGCAGCGCCCCATCTCCACCGTGACCAGGTTCATCCGCCCGTCCACCACGTGGCACGTGCACTCCACCCGCCCGCCCTTGGTCGCCACCGTGAACGTGGGCTTCTTGGCGTGCCCGTGGTCGTGGAGGTACTTGGCGAAGATGCGGAGCCCGTTGCCCGACTTCTCGGCCTCGCTGCCGTCCGGGTTCAAGATGCGAAGGCCGAAGTCCGCCCCGTCCCACGCCGCCGTCAGCAGGAGGATGCCGTCCGAGCCCACGCCCCAGTTGCGGTCGCAGATGCGCGTCACCTGGGTCGGGTGGAGCTCGCCCGGCAGGTGGGCCGCCTCGATGACGATGTAGTCGTTGCCGAGCCCGTGGCCCTTCGCGAAGGGGATCATGCGCGCGATGATACCGCCCGCGGCGCCCCCAGCCAATCGCGCAGACGCTCCGGCAGGCCGCGCACGTCGCACGGCAGCCGGTGGCGCCACTTGGCCGCGAAGCGCGCCAGCGCGGCCCGGCGCTGCGCGAGATCCTCCGGCGCGGCCATCGGCGCGCCCTCCCCGGTGCGCGTGCCGCCGCCCCGGTGCAGGAAGGGCGCGTCCACCACCACCGCCCGCCAGCCCGCCTCGCGCACCGCGAAGGAGAGATCGCGGTCGTAGCCATGGAAGAAGCCGTAGCCCTCGTCGAAGCCGCCCACCGCCTCGAGAATCTCGCGCGGGAGGAAGAGGCACACCCCGTCCACCGCCGCGACCTCGGTCACCGGGGCCCGCACCGTCGCCTGCCCGTCGAGGGCGTGCACGATGGTCCGGCCCACGTAGCGCCCGTCGCGACGCACCCGTCGCACCCCGTAGAGCCCGGCCAGCCCTACCCGCCCGGGTCCGTCCACCGCGGCCTCCAGGCGCTCGAGCCACCGCGGCTCGCGCATCACGGTGTCGTTGTGGAGGAAGCAGAGGCGGTCGCCGCCGGCGAGGCCGGCGCCCTGGTTGAGCGCGCGGATGAGCCCCACGTTCTCCGCGTTGCGGTGGTACCGCAGCGGGATCGCGCCCGTGCCGTCGCGGAAGAAGGCCTCGCTGCCGTCGGACGAGGCGTTGTCGACCACGCACAGCTCGAACGGGCGGGTGGTCGGCCGGAGACTCTCGAGGCAAGCGCGCGTGAGCGCGAGCTGATTGTAGACGACGAGCACGATGCTGGTGCGCATCGTGCCCGGGCTACCGCGGCCGCCGGCTACCGCTCGGAGAGCGGGACGTACTTGAGGTCGATCGCGCCCGTGTAGTCGGAGCGCGGCCGGATCAGCCGGTTGTTGCCGTGCTGCTCGAGCACGTGCGCGGTCCAGCCCGCGATCCGGCTCATCGCGAAGATCGGCGTGAACTGGTCGGTGGAGATGCCCATCGCGGCGTAGGCCGCCCCCGAGTAGAGGTCCACGTTCGGGAAGATGTGCTTCTCCGCCCCCACCACCCGCACCACCGTGTCGAGGATCTGCACCTTGCTGGTGTCACCCACCTGCTGCCCGAGCTCCAGGGCGAGGCGCTTCAGGTGCTTCGCGCGCGGATCCTCCACGCGGTAGACGCGATGCCCGAACCCCATGATGCGCGCTTTGTCGGCGAGCGCCTTGTGGATCCACGCGTCCGCCTTGGCCGGGTCCTTGATCTTCTCCACCATCAGCATGACCTGCTCGTTGGCTCCGCCGTGCAGCGGACCCTTGAGCGCGCTGATGCCGGCCACGACCGCGGAGTGCACGTCGGACAGGGTGGCCGCGGTGACGCGGGCCGCGAACGTGGAGGCGTTGAACTCGTGGTCGGCGTGGAGGATCAGGGCGATGTCGAAGGTCTTGGTCGCCAGCGGGGTCGGCTTCTTGCCGCTCATCATGTAGAGGAAGTTGCCGGCCAGGTTCAGGCGGGGATTCGGGGCCACCGGGGCCTTGCCGCGCCGGATCCGCTCCCACGCCGCCACCAGGGTGGGCAGCTGGGCGGTCAGGCGCAGCGACTTTCGCAGGGTCGCCTCGCGGCCGTTGTCTGCCGCGTCCGGATCGAAGGCGGAGAGCGCGGACACGCCGGTCCGCAGCACCTCCATCGGGGTCGTCTTCTTGGGGAGCATCTTGAGCATCGCGATCAGCTTCGGAGGGAGCTTCCGGTTCGCGGTCGACGCGAGCGCTTTCAGGTGCGCGTCGAGCTCCTTGCGCGACGGCAGTCGACCCTGCCACAGGAGGAAGGTAACCTCCTCGAAGGTCGACTGCGCCACCAGATCGTCGACGTCGTAGCCCCGGTAGATGAGGCGGCCCTTGTGGCCATCGATGTAGCAGATCTCCGACGGGGAGACGACGACGTCCTCGAGACCGGCCTTCAGGGGGTTGACCGCGGCGTCCGTCATGGTGGTCCGGTTCTCCTTGGTGGCGGTGGAAACGACCTCTTCTACCATACGCCCCCCGTGACTTCAAGGCGACCGTCCCCTACACTGCCGGTCGTGCGCGAGCTCGCTCCCGACGTCGTGGATTTCTACGACCGCCACCCGATCAACGAGACGCAGGTGCTCGCCTTTGCCCGCGACGGGGCCGTCGCCCTGCGCGCCCTCCGGCCGGAAGATCTCTGGCAATGGGACCAGGATCACTACGGCGGCCTCCCCGCGGTCGAGGCGCTGGCGCGCCGCGCCGCGATCGCGCCCGGGATGGCGGTGCTGGACGTCTGCGCGGGGCTCGGCGGCCCCGCGCGCTTCCTGGCCCACCGCTTCGGCGCCCGGGTGACCGGCGTCGACCTCACCCACTCACGCTGCGCGGCGGGCGCGCGCCTCACCGCCCTCGTCCGCCTGGGCCCGCTGGTGCGCCACGTCCGCGGCGACGCGCAGGTGCTGCCCTTCCGCACCGGCGCCTTCGACGCCGCGGTCAGCCAGGAGGGTCTGCTGCACGTTCCGGACAAGGGGGCGGTGCTCGCGGAGTGCGCCCGCGTGCTGAAGCCGGGAGCGCGCCTGGCCTTCAGTGACTGGGTCGCGCGGCCGCGCCTGGGCGACAACGAGCGCCGCCGCCTCTTCGAGTGGATGGCCGCGGTGAGCCTGCAGAGCCTCGACGGCTATCGCGGCCTGCTGGCCCGGGCCGGCTTCGACGGCATCCTCGCCGAGGATCTCTCCGGCGAATGGATCACGATCCTGCGAGCGCGCTTGCGGATGTACCGCGGTCTGCGGGAGCAGACGGTGGCCCGGCTCGGCCAGGCGCGCTACGACGAGTACAACCAGCTCTACGGCTTCTTCGTGGGCCTCGTGGAGGCGGGCAAGCTCGGCGGGGGTCGCTTCAGCGCAGCAAGCGGTCGAGGGCTTTCTTGAGGTCCTTCGGCTCCTTGAGCCGCACGTCGGTCGGCACGATCGAGAGCGCCCCCGGGCCGCCCGCGAGATGGGCCTTCACCCGGTTCGTCCCCTGGGTCACCGTCACGTCCATCGCGGTGCGGCCGTCCACCAGGCCGTAGGTGCCCGCGCCGGTCACGCGCACGTCGCGCGCCACGTAGACCAGGTCGTCGGTGCGCACCACCCCGTTGGTGATCGTGTAGGTGGCGGTGATCGAGTCGAAGTTGAGCGGGGACTTGGCCCGGCCCTTCGCCCCCGGAGTGAGCGTCGCGGCCACCAGGTCGGTCAGGGCGAGGGCCTGGCTCACCGCGTTCAGCAGATCGGCCCCAACTACACGCCCCGCCCCGATCGCGAGGCGGCCGGAGCCGTTCATGGTCGGCAGGAGCTCGGGCAGCCGCGCGCTCGCGTCACCGGTGAGGTCGAGCGGGCCGGTCACCGCGTTGCGCTGGCAGAGGTAGTCGACCAGCACCGGCTCGAGCTGGACTCCCTTCACCTGGATGTCTCTGAGGGTCGCGGTCTGGGGCAGGCCGAGCCCCACCAGGAGCCGGAAGGTCACCGTCCCCTTGGCGACCTTGCTCTGCACCTGCTGGCTCTCGAGCTGGGGCGGCGCGTAGAGCAGCGGCACCCGTACGTCGTCGAGCGTCAGCGTGCGCGACTTCGGCTCCGGGCAGCGCGGCTCGGTCTGGGTCACCGCGAGCCGGTCGAACGCGACCGCGCCGGTCGCGGTCAGGCGCATGACCGTCCCCGAGACCTGCAGCCGTCCCTTGATCGGGCCCGAGACCGCGGGCGTGGGCACGGCGAAACCCACCGCGCCGCGCACGTCGCGCCCCTCCACGTCCACCGTCGCCTTGACCTGCGCGTCGCTGACCGCGCGGCCGGGCGGGAGGCTCACCGTGCCCTCCGTGATGGTCAGCTTGAGGTCGCCCGGCCCGTGCGCGTCGCCGGTCACGCGCAGCGGTTCGCCCATCGCGCCCTGGGTCACCGTGACGTTGATCCGGTCGAGCGCGAGCGCGGCGGTCCGCTTGCCGGGGCCCTCGACCTTCTCGTACTCGACCGCCCCGTTGCTGATGCGCACCTTGGAGAGCAGCACCGCCCCCGTGCCCGCGGCCCCCGGGCGCCCTCCTCCGACCCGGGGCGGGACGCTCGGGCTCGGCGGACCGGAAGGGCCGAGGGTGGCCACGTTGAGCCGGCCGGCCGCGTCCTCGATGACGTGGATGCGCGGCTCGTCCAGCGTCAGGTCGGCCAGCTCCACGCGACCCTGCAGCAGCGGCCGGAGCCGGATGCGCATGCGGCCCTCGTTCACGGTCACGAAGGGCCCGGGGCCGAAGGCGGGATCCTCGGCCACCTGGAGCTGACGGAGCCGCACGCTCGGCAGCGGCAGCGCGGCGATGGAGAGCCCACCGAACTTCACCGGCCGGCCGAGCGCGTGGCTGGCCTGCTGCTGCACGTAGGTCTGCATCGCCGGGCTGTCGAGCAGCAGGGGCACCGCGAGCAGCGCCCCCACCACCAGGACGCCGACGGCGATGAGGCCGACCAGCAGCCACTTGATCATGACGCGAGCGTCGTGGCGGTCAGCCTCCGCCGGTCACGGGATCAGCAGGATCTTGCCGGTGGTCTTGCGCCCCTCGAGCTGGCGGTGGGCCTCCGGAGCCTGCTCGAGCGGGAACTGATGCTCGACGCGCAGCTTGATCTTGCCGTCGCGGATCCAGCCGAGCAGCTCGGTGGAGCGCGACACCAGCTCGTCGCGGGTGGCAATGTGGTGGTTCAGGCTCGGCCGCGTCACGAAGAGCGAGCCGCCCGCGTTCAGGCGCTGCAGGTCGAGCGGCGGCACCGGGCCGCTCGCCGCCCCGAAGAGCGCCATCAGGCCGCGGGGCCGCAGGCAGCTCAGCCCCTTGTCGAACGTGCTGGCCCCGACGCCGTCGTAGACCACGTCTACCCCGCGCCCGCCGGTGATGCGCTTCACCTCGGGCTCGAAGTCCTGCTTCGTGTAGAGGATCACGTGGTCGGCGCCCGCCGCCTTGGCGAGCGCGGCCTTCTCCTCGGTGGAGACGGTGCCGATCACCGAGGCGCCGCGCATCTTGGCCATCTGGCAGAGGAGCAGGCCCATCCCGCCCGCCGCGGCCTGCACCAGCGCGGTCTCGCCCTTCTTGAGCGGCCAGGTGGACGTGACCAGGTAGTGCGCGGTGAGCCCCTGCAGCATTGCGGCCGCGCCGTCCTTGAAGCTGAGCTGGCCGGGCAGCGCCACCAGCCGGTCGGTCGGCACCACGGCGCCCTGGGCGTACGAGCCGATGACGCCGGTCCACGCGACCCGATCCCCGACCTTCACGTCGGAGACGCCGGGCCCGACCGCGGTCACGGTGCCCGCGCCCTCCATCCCCGGGGTGAGCGGCAGCGGAGCCTTGTAGGCCCCGGTGCGGAAGTAGACGTCGATGTAGTTCACCCCGCAGGCTTCGAGCTTCACCTGGGCCTGGCCGGCGGCGGGGGCCGCGAGGGCGACGTCCTCCAGCTTCATGCTCTCCGGGCCGCCCGGAGCGTGGACACGGATCGACTTCATGGTGGGTCCTCCTCAGACCGTGAGCAGGGTGCGCATCTGGCCGACCACGTTCATCTTCGCCTCGATCATCCGGCCGACCTCGTTCATCTCCTCGTCGAAGACCGCGAACACCGGGATCGCGCGGAACTGCCCGCGCTTGAGGTACTGGTCCATCACGTCGGGATTCGCGTCGCGCAGGAAGAGGCGCATCTCGACGTGGGGCAGACCGTCGACCAGCCGGGCCAGCGCCGGGATGGTGCGGAGCGAGTCCGGGCACCAGTCCTCGGTGATCACCAGGATCTTGATCTTGCGCCCGAGCCCAGCCAGGGCGTCCCGGTCCTCGGGGCGGACCGGGGTCTCGGTGAGGAGCCGGGCGAAGACCTCGCGGTTGGTGCGCATCTGGGCCACGTACTCCGGCACGGTCATGCCCTGGGCGAAGCGCTCCGCGCTGACCATCAGCGCATGCTCGCGAGGTCGACCGTGAACTTCGCCACCGGCCGCTCCTCCACGTCCTTCACCACGAGGGTCACGCTGGACTTGGGGTCGACGCCCTCGGCCGGGAACACGTAGAGACAGCGGGCGGTGTACTGGCCGTCGTCGCCGCGCAGGGCGGTGCGCTCGTTCTGGGCGAACGAGGCCTTGACCTCCTGCTGATGGACCATCAGGGTCGGCGCGTAGTGCCGCGCGAAGTCGGCGCGCCCGCCCCGCAGCGTGGCCCACAGCACGAGCTTGCCCTCCTGGTCCTTCAGCGCGGCCTCCACGTCACGCGGCTTGAGCTCCCGGTCCTGGAAGGCGGAGTTGCGCGCCACCAGCGCCAGCCGATGGAACGGGGTCATCACGGTGAGCATCTGGCCCGCGCCCGCGTCGACCCGCCATTCCCGGCCCCAGCTCTCGTCGGTGATGCTGCGCCGTCCGGCCCGCACCGCCTCGTCGCGATCGCGGGGCGAGAGGGTGAACAGCAGGGCGTGGAGAGGAGACACCCAGGTGAGCGACAGGGCGACGGCCAGCATCGAGCACCACCACCGGCATGAGTGCGCCCGCCTCATGTGGAGCGCATTGTAGCACAGCGGTTGCGGGCTCCCGGAGCGGCGGGTATCGTGAGCGCATGCGCTGGCTCGGGCTCGCGCTCGCCGTGCTCCTGGGGGGCTGCGCCACCGCGTTCCCCAAGGAGGTCATGCAAACCGTCGACACCCACGTCACCGCCGACGAGCTGCGCCGCGACCCGGAGGCCTACAAGGGCGCCCGGGTGATCGTGGGCGGCGACATCCTGTCGACCCAGCCCAAGCCGGGCGAGACCGAGATCGAGATGCTGGCCCGCCGGCTCCGCGACGACGACTCCCCCGAGCGGAGCGACCGCTCGCCCGGGCGGATCCTGCTGCGCTCGGCCGACTTCCTCGACCCCGCGGTGTACGCGTCGGGCCGGCGCATCAGCGTCATCGGCACGGTGAGCGGCGTCGAGGAGCGCAAGGTGGGCGAGCTGCCGTATCGCTACCCGGTCGTCTCGGTGGAGCGCATCCGGCTCTGGCCTCAGGAGGTGGTCCAGTACGATCCGTTCTATCCGTGGTGGGGCGGCTGGCCCTACGGCCCCTACGACCCGTACTACTTCTGGCCGCGCTACCGCTCCCCGTACGGCTGGTGGTGGTGAGTTTGTGATGGTGAGCGGGCGCCGGGCCCCGGCTACTTCCCCACCATCACCGAGCTGAAGGTCGCGGGATCGAGGTACTTCACGGCCACCCGCTGGGCCTCCTCGACGGTCACGCGCCCGATGCGCTCCTTGTAGCGCTCCGGGTAGTCGAGCCCGAGGCCCGACTCCTCCACCGCGCCGAGGAAGCGGGCGAGCTTGCCGGAGGTGTCGAGGCGCAGCGGGAAGCTGCCGATCAGGTACGACTTGGCCAGCTCCAGCTCGCCGGGGGCCATGGGCTCCCGGCCCATGCGGGCCATCTCCTCGCGCACCAGCTTCACCGCCTCGGCCACCGCGTCGGTGCGGGTCTGGAGCGACACGAGGTAGGACGCCCCGTAGCGGGCGGGCTGCGCGCCCGCGTAGACCGAGTAGGCCAGGCCGCGCTCCTCACGCACCCGCGTGTAGAGCCGCGAGGCCGAGCCGCCCCCAAGGACGTACGTGGCGACCGCGAGCGGGAAGTAGTCGGGATCGTCCTGGCGGATGGACGGCCGCCCGAGCAGCACGGTGGTCTGGCTGAGATCGCGGGTGATCTGCCGGCTGCTCGCGGCGACCGTCGGGGCCGGCGGCGGCACCGGGGGTAGCGCCGCCGTGGGCGCGGTCCAGCCCGCGAGGCGCTGCATCAGGGCCCGACGGATCTCGGGCTCGGTCACGTCCCCGACCGCCACGATGTTGGCCCCGTCCGGCCGGTAGTGGAGGCGGTGGAAGGCCACCACCTGCTCGCGGGTCAGCTTGCCGACCGACTCGACGGTGCCGGCGGCGGGCTGACCGTAGGGATGGCCGGGGAAGATCAGCGGGCCGAGGGTCCGCGCGGCCACCGTCTCCGGGCTCTGCTCCGCTCGCCGCAGCGAGGCCTGGATGTCGGCGATCTTGCGCGCCACCTCGTCGGCGGGGAACGTGGGCTGGCGCAGGACCTCGGCGAGCAGGTCGAGGCCGAGCGCGAGGTCCTTCTTCAGCACCGAGAGGGTGACGATGGCGCTGTCGCGCCCGGCGTCCGCCTCCAGGCTGCCGCCCACGAACTCGATGGCCCGGTCGAGCTCCGGACCGCTGCGCCGCGTCGTCCCGCGGGTCAGGAGGTCGGCGGTGAGGTTCGCGAGCCCGAGGCCATCGGCCGGATCGCGCACCGCTCCGGCCGGCACCGAGACGCGGATCACCACGATGGGGAGGGTCGGACGCTCCGCCACCAGCAGCACCGCCCCGTTCGGCAGGACCTCGCGGCGCGCGAGCGGGGCCGCGGCCTGGCCCACGGCCGGAACCGACCCCGCCATCGTCGCGGTGAGCAGCAGCGCTCCCCCGAGCCGCGCGAGCCGGCTCATCGGGCGGCCGCCGTGGCCGGCTCGGCCGGCAGCAGGATCGAGACGTTCTTCCGGTCGACCGCGAAGTAGCGCTGAGCGACGCGCTGCAGATCGGCCGCGGTGACCGCGCGAACCTTCGGCAGGAAGTCGTCCAGCATGCGCCAGGAGCCGAGCATCTCGAAGCGCCCCAGGACGGAGGCCCGGGAGAAGACCGAGTCCTGCTCCCAGACGAACGAAGCCTCGATCTGGTTGCGCGCGCGCGTCAGCTCCTCGGCGGGCACCGGCTCCTTCTTGAGCTGCTCCACCTCGGCGAGCAGGGCCTGCTCGACCGCCTCCGGGCTCTGGCCGGGCAGGAGCGTGGCGAAGAACCAGAAGAGGGTTGGATCGAGCGAGGAGTAGGAGTACTCGCCGCCCGCGCCCAGCGCCATGCGCTTGTCGTAGACCAGGTGCCGGTAGAGGCGCGAGGCGCGGCCCTCCGAGAGCAGCGTCGAGAGCAGCTCGAGCGCGGGGGCGTCCTCCGAGCGGAAGTTCGGCACGTGCCAGGCGATGTTGACCACCGGGAGCTGGGCCGCCTCTTTGCGCACGATCACCCGCCGGTCGTCGCTCTGATCCGGCTCGAGCGCGGTGACCGGCGCGGGGGTCGCGCCGCGCGGGATCGGACCGAAGTGGCGGCGCACCTGAGCGAGCGCGGCGGGGGCCTTCACGTCGCCCGCGATCACCAGGATCGCGTTGTTCGGCCGGTAGTACGTGTCGTAGAAGGCGCGCAGCTCACCGGGATTGATGCGCGCGATGTCCGACATCCACCCGATGATCGGCCAGCGGTACGGATGGGCCAGGAACGCGATCGAGCTCATGGCCTCGTACACCACGCCCTCCGGATCGTCGTCGATCCGGGTCCGCCGCTCCTCCATGACCACCTTGCGCTCCGAGTCGATCTCCGCGGGCGCGAGGAGGAGATTCCGCATCCGGTCGGCCTCGAGGCCCAGCACCAGGTCGAGCCGGTCCGCCGCGATGCTCACGTGGTAGCCGGTCATGTCCTTGGTGGTGAACGCGTTGTCCCGCCCGCCGTTCAGCTCGATCAGCCGGGAGATCTCCCCGCGCCCGTGCGTCGGGGTGCCCTTGAACATCATGTGCTCGAGGAAGTGGGCCAGTCCGGTGGCGCCCGGCAGCTCGTTGCGCGAGCCCACCCGGTAGAAGACCTGCACCGCCACGATCGGGTTGCGCGGATCCTCCTGGATGAGCACGCGCAGCCCGTTGTCGAGCGTGGCCTCGGTGACCGGGAAGCGCGCGGGGCCGGAGGTGGCGGCCTGGGCCGACGCGGAGCCGACGAACGCAAGGCTCAGGAGGAGCGCGGAGAGCGAGAGAGCACGTGATGGGAGCATGCCGACCATGGTAACACCCCCCGGCGAAGGCGCCGCGGGCCTAGCGGTCGGCGAGCCGGCGGGCCTGCGCGAAGACCGCGCGGAGCATGGGGCGGGTCAGCTTGCCCGTGAACGTGTTCTGCTGGCTCGGGTGAAAGCTGCCGAGCAGGGTGACGCCGTCTCCCGGCATGAGCGCGCG
>DASZJM010000515.1:0-9451 GCA_035948165.1 Candidatus Methylomirabilota bacterium | reverse complement strand
CCCTACGCCGAGCTCACGAGAGCGATCGAGGACACGTCGCTCCGCGACCCCATGGAGCGCGTGATCTACCAGCACTGCCGCTTCTATCTCGCGGACCAGACGCTGGTCGCCACCGACCGCTCGACCATGGCCGCCGGGCTCGAGGTCCGCGCCCCATTCCTTGATCCCGCACTCGTCGAGCTGGCCGGCCGGATCCCGACCCGCTTCAAGCTTCGGGCCGGGGTGGTGACGAAGTACCTCCTCAAGCGCACGATCG
Source organism: Candidatus Methylomirabilota bacterium (assembly GCA_035948165.1). Taxonomy (GTDB): domain Bacteria; phylum Methylomirabilota; class Methylomirabilia; order Rokubacteriales; family CSP1-6; genus CAMLFJ01. The sequence goes on along the minus strand of DASZJM010000515.1, from coordinate 9,195 downwards.
ACGACCTCCTTCCCTCCCCCATCGTCAACCGGCGGAAACAGGGCCTCGGGGTCCCCATCGCGGTCTGGCTGCGCGGGCCGCTCCGGAGCGTCCTGAGGCAGCGTCTGGCTCCGGACCGCATCGCACGGCGTGGCCTGTTCGAGCCCACCGCGATCGCCCAGCTCATCGGCGAGCACCTGTCGGGTCGGGCCAACCACCGGAAGATTCTCTGGAGCCTCTTGATGCTCGACGCGTGGTGTGACCACTACCTGCCCGATGAGCGCTGGACCTGATCGCGGCTGGGTGGTCGTGATGGCGCTGAGCGCGGCGCTGCTCTTCTTCGACTTCGGCGCGCACGTCCTGTCGACCAATGACGAGACGCGGTTCCCGCTGATGGCCCGCGATATCCTCGCGCGAGGGCACTGGCTGCTTCCCGAGATCAACGGCGCCCCCATGCTCAACAAGCCTCCGCTCCACGCGTGGCTGATCGCTCTCGCCGCATGGCCGACCGGCGCGGTGACGCAGCGAACCGCCGCCCTGCCATCCCTCCTCGCCGCCCTGGCCCTCGTCGCCGGCACCTGCTGGGTCGGCCGTCGCACATTCGACGCCCAGGTCGGGCTCATCGCCGGGCTCATAGCGGTAACGACAGCGGGCGTCTTCTCACTGGCGCGCTCGCCCGTTCCCGATATGACCCTGTCGTGCGCCATGGTCGCCGCCATGATGGCGTTCGTGGCCGCCGAGTTGGAGAGCCGGCCGGGCGCGCTCATCGCGTTCTATGTGCTGGTCGGTATCGCCTTCTGGAGCAAGGGACCGGTCGGCCTGCTGCCCCTCGTCGTCGCGGCGCTGTACGAGATGGCGACCTACGGGTGGGCCGGGCCGCTGCGTCTGGTCTCGTGGGCGGGCCTGGCCGCTCTGGGGCTGGCCGTGGTCGCCTGGTCGGGGCTCGCCCTGGGCGTCGGACGAGGGACGATGGTCACCGACGTCGTGGTCAACGACTATGGAGCCTATTTCATGGGCGGCTCGTCGGTACGTCGCGCGCTCTTCGAGCCGCTCGGGCACGCCCTCACGATCCTGCTGCCGTGGTCGCTCCTGCTGCCGATCGCACTCGCCCGGGTGCTGCGCGGGGTCGAACCGGAGCACCAGCCTGGCACGCGATTGGCGGTAGTCTGGGCGGCGGTGGTATTCGTCGCCGTCGCGCTCTCGCATCGCCAGCGGTGGCGCTATTACCTCCCGCTCTGCGCCCCGGTGGCGTTGCTCCTCGCGGCCTGGGTCCGCGGCTTGCGATGGCCTCGGCGTACGCAGGCCTTTGCCGTGGCGTGGGTTGTCGTCGCCGTCGGCCTGGCCATAGGCCAGACCACGCTGACGGCGCGCCAGAACCGGGCGACCGACTGGCGGGCATTTGCCCAGGAAGCCGGAAGGATCCCCGGGTCCTTGTTCGCGCTCGATGCCCCCGAGCTGGTCTTCCAGTTCTATCTGGCCCGCCCGGTCCTGGTGACACCCGACTACCGGACCTTCGCCCAGACACCGGAGGCCCGGTATCTGCTGGTGCCCGAAAGAAGCGAGTCGCGCCTCCCCGCGTCGGACCACCTGCGAGCCCTCGCGGCCGGGCCGATAGCCGGTCGCCGCTTCGTTCTCCTCTTCAGGGAATAGTCACGAAAGGAGCCGCCCTTGCGACTCGACGACCGCAGCCCCGACGCGCCGGTTGGTGATGTCCTGAGCAAGGTCCCGCACGTCACCCTGGCATTCTGGGCCATCAAGATCCTCGCGACCACCCTGGGCGAGACCGGTGGCGACGCCCTTTCGATGACCCTCCAGCTCGGCTACACGATGAGCACCCTGATTTTCCTCGCCTTCTTCGCGGTCACGCTGGCCCCTCAAGTTGCGTCGAGGCGGTACCACGCGTTCCGGTATTGGGCGGTCGTGGTCGCCACCACCACGGTGGGCACGACGATGTCGGACTACCTCGACCGCACGCTCGAGCTCGGTTACGTGGTGTCCTCCCTCATCCTGTTCGGCGGGGTCCTGGCCGCCCTGTTCGTCTGGCGCCGCACCACGGGGCGGATCGAGTTCGACCACATCACCACGCGGCCGAACGAGGTCTTCTACTGGGTGACGATCCTGATTTCGAACACGCTCGGCACCGCGCTCGGCGATTTCGTGGCGACGAGCTCGGGCCTCGGATTCCAGCGCGGCGCGCTGGTCTTCGCCGGCCTGCTCGCCCTCGTGGCGCTGGCGCACTTCTTCACCTCGCTTCAGAAGAGCCTGATCTTCTGGGCCGCATACGTCCTGACCCGTCCCCTCGGCGCAACCCTGGGCGACACGCTGACCAAGTCTCGCCTCGAAGGGGGCTTCGGCCTGAGTCGCATCGCCTCGTCGCTCGTCATCGCGGTGTGCATCGTCGTCGGAATAGCCGCGACGTCCGCGTGGGAGGATTAGTGCTACGCTTGCTGGCGCCGTGGCCGCCCCACCCTCGCTGCGGGACCCGCTCTTCGAGGTCGAGCACCTCTCGCTCGCCCACGCGGGCGGCCCGAACCACGCGCCGGTCTCGATTCTCAACGACGTGTCGGTCGGGGTCGAGCGGGGCGATGCCCTCGTCCTCGTCGGCCCATCCGGGTCGGGCAAGTCCACGCTCCTTCGGTGCCTCAACCGTCTGGTGGAGCCGACCGCCGGCCGTGTGCGGTTCGACGGTCGAGACATCCGCTCGCTCGACCCCCGCGAGCTGCGGCGGCGCGCGGCGCTGGTCATGCAGACCCCCGTGCTCTTCGAAGGCTCGGTGCGCGGCAACCTCCTCGTCCGGCCCCCGGGCACGTCCGGCGACTTCTCGCCGGGCCGGCTGGCGTCGGCCCTCGTCGACGTCGGCCTCGATCCGCAGCTGCTCGACCGGGACGCGGCGACCTTGTCCGGCGGCGAGAAGCAGCGAGTCACCATCGCCCGCGCCCTTCTGGGCGACCCGCAGGCTCTGCTCCTCGACGAGCCCACCTCCGCCCTCGACCCGCCCAACGTCGCGCTGGTGGCGGAGACCGTATCGCGACTGCGTGAGCGCTACCGGCTCACGATCGTCGCGGTCACTCACCAGCCGGAGCTCGTCCGCCGGCTCGGGGGCGGCCTGCTCTACCTGGTGCGTGGAGAGGTCCTCGCCTACGAGCGCGCCGACGACACCGTCAGCGACTCGAGACTGCAGGCCTTCCTCTCCGGGGCGCAGGCCTCTCCGCCCGGCCGTCATCCATGACCTCGAGCGGCGCGGTCCTGGACCTGTCGCTCCCGCAGCTGGGGCTCGCGCTGCTCCTCGTGGGGGTCATCATCGCGATCTCCATCCACCAGCGGCTCGGCGTCGCGCGGGACGTCGTCGTCGGTACCCTTCGCGCCATGGTCCAGCTCTACCTCGTGGGCCTGATCCTGGCCGTCGTCTTCCGGGCCGCCCGCTGGTACTGGGTCTTGCTCATCCTCGTCGTCATGACCGCGGTCGCCGCCCAGGCCGCGACCGGGCGGCTCGGGAAGCCTCTCCCGGGTGGCGGTGTCATCGCGGCCCTGGCGCTCACGGTGTCGACCGCCGTCACGCTGTTCTACGTCATCGCGGTCGTCGTCCGCGTGCGCCCATGGTACGAGCCCCAGTACATCATCCCGATCGCGGGAATGATCCTGGGCAGCGCCATGACCAGCGCCGCGCTGGCCGGCGACCGTCTCCAGAGTGACCTTCGCGCCCGGGCCGACGAGGTGGAGGCGCGGCTGGCGCTCGGCTTCTCGGGGCGCGAAGCGGTCCAGCCCGTGGTCCGCGCGGCGCTCCGGGCCGCCATGATTCCGACGGTCAACGGCATGATGACGGTGGGCCTCGTGCAGCTGCCGGGCATGATGACGGGGCAGATCCTGGCGGGCTCCTCTCCCCTTCTCGCCATCAAGTACCAGCTCGTTGTGGTCTTCATGCAGGCCGCGGCCACCGCCATCGCGGCCATGCTGTTCGTCCGGCTGGCGGTCGCGCGCTATCTCACTCCGGCCCACCAGTTCACCCGGTCCCGGCTCTAGACCTCGGCAGGACGGGGGGGATGCTTGGGGTTACAGTGGATCGGGGCGAGCCCGATGACCGATCACGTCCGCACCCGCTTGAGGCAGACGACCCACACGACCCGCGGCGCCGTCCTGACCGGGGCCCGATGGCTCGCCCGGCAGGAGGCGTCCGTGCTCGTGGCCGCGCTGGTCATCCTCCTGGCGCTCTTCGGCTTCATCAAGATTGCGGAGGAGCTCGGCGAGGGAGAACTGGCCCACGTCGACGAGTGGATTCTCCACCTTCTCAGGGTTCCGGGTGACCCTTATACGCCGATAGGGCCACCGTGGCTCCTCGAAGCGGCCCGGGACATCACGCCCCTTGGTGGCCGTACCATGCTCGTTGCCGTCACGCTCTTCGTCATCGGATACCTCGCGCTCGAGCGAAAATATGGCGCGATGTGGCTGGTGGGAGTCGCCACTGCGGGTGGGGGCCTGCTCACCACCGGCATGAAGGAGCTCTTCGGCCGGGCGCGCCCCGATCTGGTCCCCCACCTCGTCGCGGTGACCTCTCCGAGCTTCCCGAGCGGGCACTCTCTCCTGGCCGCCGTCCTGTACCTGACCCTGGGAGCCTTGCTGGCTCGCTTCGCGGTGCGACGGCACACCAAGGTGTACTTGCTCACCGTGGCCCTGGTCGCGACGTTCACGATCGGCAGCAGTCGCGTCTATCTCGGGGTCCACTACCCGAGCGACGTACTGGCCGGCTGGTGCGCCGGCCTGGTCTGGGCCCTGACGTGCTGGCTCGTCGCTCGGTACCTACAGGCCCGCGGCGCCGTCGGGAGGACCGGAGCCTGAACGAGCTTGACAGGGCCGCGCAATCCGCGTATCCGGTCTACTAGCATGACGCGGCGGATCCCCACGCTCGCCCTTCTCGTCGCGCTGCTGGTTGTTCTGGCCGCGCTCACGCCACTCGCCTACGCCACTCCTCCCGACCCGGTATGGGTGAGCGGCTTCTTCGACGACGACGACAACGACGACGGGGTGTTCCTCGTCACGTCGAGCCTGGCGGCCATCGATCCGTTCCCGCTGTGCCGTTGGACACCGTTCCCGGCCTTCGGATCGGCGGTGGCGCTGGACGATTCGAGATGGCCGCTTTCGCAGATCGCATCCTCCGCAGACGCTCGCGCCCCTCCTAGCTCCTAGACATTTCCTGCCGTAGCGGCGGCCGACTCTCGTAGTCGTTGCGGGACGCAGTCCGTCTCGGCACGCACTACCCCCTTCGTGCGATCTCGTTGACGTACTCCAGGATCGATTGGCGCCTGGAGACGTCGGAGCACACCGTGAAAGACCTGGACCATCCGGAATCGACCGATGCGATGGGCCCGAGGTTGAAGCTTCGTGATCTGACACACCGGTTTGAAGGATTCCCCCACCACATCCGCGCCTGGCCGCCGGTCTGGATACCCGGGGGCCGCGAGCCCAGTGACGCGTTCGGTGCCGATGGGGTCCTGGAATCGGTGAGCGTCCGGTGTCTGGAGGGGCGGCTCTCGCTGCGGATGCGCTACCGTGATCGCGAGCACATCGCCTGCCTTTGCTGGGACCCACCCCCTTCCCTCGTGCACGTGGAACAGGTGCTTCGAGCTCATCTCGGCCAGACGATCCGGGACATCGGGGAGCTGGACGCCTAGCATGCGCACGGCTGCTTGGACCGGGCCGACGCGCGCGGTTCGATCGGGTGCGGCCCTTCTGTACCTCCCGGATGCCGCATCCGTGCGGCTCGCGGCCCGTTCCGTGGCCGGCCGGACCGTCACGGTCCGGAACCTGGTTGCCACGCTGCGGGCCGGCGCTTCCACCATCGCGGTGCCATCCGCCCTCCGTGACCGGTCCGTCGAGCGGGCACTCGCACGCATGCCGGCGCTGGCCGCCGCCGTCCGCTGGCTCGAGCCCGGCAGCCGACTGCCGCCCGGCTCGGCCGACCAGCCCTGGCTGCTCGTCCCCGCCGGGAGCCTGATGCATACCCGCGTCCTGCGGGACTTGATCGAGGGCACCACGACCTCGGACCGCGTGATCATGACAACCTCGGCTCTCGACCCGGCCCCGGTGGCCGTGCTGCCGCGGGCGATCGTCGGCGCCCTCTGGAGCCGACTGGCGGCCGGCTCCCCGGTGGGCCCGGACCTGGCTCGACTTCTCCAGGAATGGGGCGCCAAACCTCGCGAATCCACCGACCCGTTCGTCACGGTCGGGGACGAGACGGCCCGCTCCCGTGCCGAGGACGCTCTCTTCGGTGACCTCGGCATCGAGGCCGACACGGGCCTCGATCGTCACTTCCACCGCCGCTGCTCCCGCTGGATCACCCGGCTGCTGGTGAACGTCCCGGTCACGCCGAGCCAGGTCAGTCTTGCGAGCCTGGCGGTCGGGAGCGTCGCCATCTGGTGCTTCTGGCGTGCCACCCCACTCAGCGCGGTCTGGGGTGTGATCTGCTACGCGATCGCGAGCATCCTGGACCACGCAGACGGCGAGATCGCGCGGCTCACCTTCCAGGAGTCCCAGTCCGGCGCCAACCTCGACTGGACGGTCGACACGATCATCCACGCGGGCATCGTGCTCGGCATGGCGGTGACGGCCGGGGGACACCCGATGCGCTGGGTCGGTCTCTTTGGCGCCCTCGGGATCACGCTCAGCGCGCTCTTCGCCCGCTACCTCCCGCTCGGGATCACAGCCGGCGCGAGCGCGGGGGGGATGCTGAAAGCCCTCGGCAGCCGCGATCTCGTGTACCTCCTGCTGCTGAGTTTCGTGGCCTTCCGCTGGCTGGCGCCGCCCCTCCTCCAACCACTGGCGGTCGTCGTCGGGATCGGCTCGCAGGCCTACTGGATCGCATGTCTGGTCCGTATCCTCCAGGAGCGCGCGACTCGGTAACGTCGGCGTCACGCCTGGTCGGGCCCGCCTATAGACCCTGGAACAAGAATCGACAAGCGAAACTCCGTGCATAGCCCCGCTCGTCCAGCCGTCTCAAGAGCATGGAGGCAGGTTTGACAGTGCGAGGTGACCTATGGTTCGAAGGCTGATCTTAGCAGTTGCAATCCTGGCAATGGCAGCGGTGCCTGGACCAGCGCTGGCCCGGGATGGTGGACACGGATTTCATGGCGGGTTTCACGGAGGTCACGAATTTCACGGAGGCCCCGAGTTCCATCACGGCGGTCACGAGCGGTTTGAGCGCCATGAGCGTTTCGAGCACTTCCATGGTTTCGGCTTCTACCCGTACCCCTACTATGGCTGTCCGTACTACGCCTACGGGCCGCCCGCCTGCTACTGGCCCGAGTACTAGGTGAACCGGCGCGTGGTGCCTATACGAAGCAATAGGTCGCCCGAAGGGGATGAGCGCTCACCAGAGGCCGCTTCAGCCTCCGGTCCATTGCCGGTGCCTATGCATGAGTACTGGTGGATGCACGCAGGCGACGCAGCAGTGCGCTTCTCCTGGAAGCTGCTCTGGAGCTGGAGGCGATAACGCCCGTCCCTTCGGGCTCAGCAGACTGTTCCCGCCGGGGTCGATGCGAGCTTTCGGGTCCTTGCGGAAATCCGGGGGTTTCGGATTGCCCGCAACGAGACGAGGGTAGTATCAGGGTGGAGAATCGGAATTGGATCGGCGCACGTTCCTGAGTACGCTGGCTGGCGGTCTTCTCTCAGCGCCGGTCACTGTCGATGCACGGCACGTACGCAAGTCGTGGCGCATTGGCTACCTGTCGCCAGCCGAGGTTCACAATCCAATCGACGAGGCATTTGAGCGTTCGATGAAGGACCTCGGTTACGTGGAAGGGCAGAACATCCACCTGGATCGTCGGTACACAGCCGGACGGCCGGACCGAATCAACGACATGGCGGCCGAGTTGGTTCGGCTCAGTGTTGACCTGATCGTCGTCTGGTCTCCATCTCTCACGCTGGCAGTGAAGAATGCGACGCGCACTGTCCCTATAGTCTTCCTCGCTGGCGGATTGGGCGTCCTCGAGGGTGCGGTCGCGAGCCTACCCCGACCGGGCGCGAACCTAACGGGAGTCACATTCCAGGCAGGCCAGGAAAACCTGGAGCCCAAGTATCTAGAAATGTTAAAGGCGGCTGTCCCTGGTCTCTCTCGCGTCGCTCTTCTACGTTTTCCGGCGGACGACGATGCACAACCAGATGAGGTGGTTGAGAGGGCGGCGAGGTCACTCGGCATCCGTCTGTCGATCACGAGGCTTCAGCGCCCGGAAGACCTGAACGCAGCCTTTGCCAGGATCAAGGCAGCCCGGCCGCAGGGCCTTGTTGCTCCTCCAAACGGCTTGCTCTATGCGCACCGCCGTGAGGTGATCGACTTTGCGGCGGGCATTCGACTGCCAGCGGTCTACGGCTTCCGCGAGTTGGCCCAAGAGGGAGGGCTCATGTCGCTCAGCCCGAGCTTGACGGAGATCGCAGCTCGGGGAGGGCTTTATGTTGACAAGATTCTCCGGGGGGCCAAGCCAGCAGATCTCCCTGTGGAGCAGCCCACCAAGTTCGAGGTGGTCATCAACTTCAAGACCGCGAAGACCCTCGGCCTGACGATCCCGCAATCCCTCCTGCAACGGGCGGATCAGGTGATCGAGTAGCTCAGCCGTGCGAGTCGTGGCGTGTGAGGCGATGGTTGGTCTGCTCCTAGCCGGAATCCTGTCCGGGTGTTCGATATCGCCTGAACGGCAAGAGGCTCTCCGCCGGGCGTGGGCAGAGGGAGAGGCCGAACAGGCCCAAGAATGCCAGCGGCATGGCTTCCGATATACGGCCGGTGTCTGCACCGGCCCCGGAGGAGGCCCATGATCGTCGCCTTGGAGGAGCGCGGAGTACTCCGGATGATGCTCCAAGCTCGGGGCAAGCTTTCGTAGCACTCGCCCATCGGCGCGGGTGCTCGACGTGTCAACAGATCGCCTGCTGCCGCTATTGGTCTGAGAGGCGCGCGACGGGACGCGCTTCCACTCAGCTTCTTGTACGAGCCCCCGTTGCACTGCTCGGGAATTCCGAGATCACGAAAACTCCACGGCGGTCGTGTTGCCGCCGCAGACGACCACGCCCACGCGCTCCCCAGCGGCCGGCACGTAGGCGCCGGCCATCAGCGCGGCCGTGGTGGCCGCCCCGCCCGGCTCGGCCACCACGCGGAAGGCCTCCCACAGCGCCCGCTGCGCCCGGCGGATGGCGTCGTCGCTCACCAACACCACGCGGGCGACATGTGCCTGGGCG
>DASZJM010000514.1:0-1728 GCA_035948165.1 Candidatus Methylomirabilota bacterium | reverse complement strand
GCGCCGCGGCGCTCGCCGTCCTCGATCATCGACAGCGCCGCGCGGTCTTTGACCGAGCCGCCTGGGTTGAACCACTCGGCCTTCGCGTACACCTCGACCCGCGGAAACTCGCGCTCGAACATTCGAATGCGGAGCAACGGCGTGTTGCCGATCAGCATCGTGATTCCCGGCGTGACGAGGCTCGACCGCATTAGAGAAGGATAGAAAGCCCGTCAGGCGGCTGAGAAGTGGACCAGGACCAGGCCGCCGATGACGTAAAGTCCCGCGAAGCCGTAGCCGACCAGCGATCGCCGGTACACGCTGCCCCCTTCGGGGGTGAGGACGTTGAGGATCGCCTTGCCGATCAGGTAGCCGCCGCCGAGCAAGGTGAACGTCGGGGAATCACGCAGCACCCCGTAGAGCAGGATCGCGCTCGCCACCAGGACCTCGAACAGCTGCAGCGCGGTGTAGACGGCCAACGTCAGGACGCGAGCGCTTGCGCGAAGTCGGCGACGATGTCCTCCGCGTCCTCGATCCCCACCGAGACGCGCACCGTCCCAGGGGTCACGCCCAGCTCGGCGCGCTCCTGAGGAGTGAGCGAGCGGTGCGAGGTGATCTCGGGATAGGAAATCGTGGTCTCGACCCCGCCAAGGCTTGCGGCGAAGGTGACGATGTGAAGGCGCGACATCATCCGCTGCACGGCGGCCCGCCCTCCCTCGAGGTCGAACGCCATCATCCCCCCCGCTCCCTGCGGCAGCAGCCTCTGCGCCACCGCGAACGAGGGCGAGCCGTCCAGCAGCGGATGGTGCACGCGCGCCACGCCGTCCATCTTCTGCATCGCTCGGGCCAGGACAAGCGAGTTGTCGCTGTGCCTTCGCATTCTCACGTCGAGTGTCCTCAGTCCCCGAAGCGCCAGCCACGCGTCGAAGGGGCTCAGCGTCGTGCCCGTGCGGACGGAGCGTGCCCGCGCGGCGCCGATCGCCTTCGCGTCGCCCGCCACTACCCCTGCCACGAGGTCCGAGTGGCCGCCGATGTACTTCGTGGCCGAGTGCATCACCGCGGTGGCGCCCAACTCGAGAGGCCGGCACAGGATCGGCGAGGCGAAAGTGTTGTCGACGAGAAAAGGCACGCCGCGGTCTCGCGCCATGGTGGCGATCGCTTCGAGGTCCGGCACGGCGCACAGCGGGTTCGTGATGGTTTCCGCGAGCACGAGTCCGGCACTCGATACCGCGCGGCGCACGGCTTCCAGGTCCCTCAGGTCGACGAAGTTGATCTCGTAGCCTGCAGGCTCGAAATCCTGGCGGAGGAGCGCCAGTGTCCCTCCGTACAGCTCTCGCGTGGCGACGATCGTCACGGGTCGCGGAGCCAGCGCCAGCATTGCCGTGTGAAGCGCCGCCATGCCCGAGGCGGTGGCCAGCCCCGCCTCGGCCCCCTCGAGCTCTGCCACGGCCTTCTCGAGCATCTCGCGGTTGCTGTTCGAGTTGCGCCCGTAGTAGTACCCGGGCCGCTCGCCTTTCGCCACCGCGTCGTAGTCGTCCAGGTCGGTGTACACGTGCACGGCGGCCGTGCTCAGGTCGGGGGCCAGCGGGCTGCGCGCCTTGAGGTCGCGGCCGGCGTGCACGGCGCGCGACGACGGCTTCATCGCAGCTTCGAACGACCCGCGTAAACGGCCGCTTCGCCAAGGTCCGCTTCGATCGAAAGCAGGCGGTTGTACTTTGCGACCCGCTCCGAGCGCGCGGGCGCGCCCGT
>DASZJM010000513.1:0-7510 GCA_035948165.1 Candidatus Methylomirabilota bacterium | reverse complement strand
CGGGAAGCGCTCGGCCGCATGATCGACCGGCCGGAGCGGGTCGCGGTCGAGCCGACCGCCACCCAGCGCATCATCGCCTCGGCGGGATCGGCGCTGGCCGCGTTCGTCATCAAGGCCGCGCTGGAGCGCCTGAGCCGTCCGCGCCCGGCGGACCGACCGCGCGCCTAGTAGGTCACGTACGGCTCGGTCGAAGACCTCACCTTCACGAAGTACTGCTTGAAGCGGCCGAGGTCCTCGTCGGAGACGAGGTCGGAGGCGAGCACGCAGAGCAGATTCTGCTGGCGCCACATGATGAGGCTGAAGCCGTTCTCCTTGTGCACCACCGGCTTCCAGCGGTCGATCTGCACGCGCCCGCGCTCGGGGAGGGCCACGCTGCCGCCCGGCACGATCACGTAGGTCACGGTGTGGCCGGCCGAGTCCTGGTAGGTGAGCTCGATGCCGCGGCGGCCTTCCAGATAGGTCGGCTTGGCGTTGACGAGCTTGATGTCCTCGTCGCCGGTGAACACCCAGTTGAGCGCGACGCCGCTCTCTTCCATCGCCCGGGGCAGGGCGGCGGGCACGACGTCGGTCCGCAACTCGCCCCAGAAGATGTTGCGGGCGTGCTCGGCGAGCACCGCGCGGACCACCAGCTGCGCCGGGTCGGCCCCCGAGCCGGACGGCAGGCTCGGCGCGATCCAGAGGAGCATGACCATGGAGGTCGCCAGCGCGGTGGCGGCGGGGACGCCCCACTGCATCCACCACGGCGGGCGGGCGGCGGCCGGCTCGAGCGCCTCGCGCACCGAGGCGCGCAGCATGGCCGGCGCCGGGTGGCGCGTCAGCCGCTCGCGCAGTAGCTGACCCATGCCGCTATCGTCCTCCTGTCCATCCGTCCGTTCGGTCGCCATGTCGTTTCGTTGTCGGCTACTCGTAGTCCTTCAGGAACCCGCGCAGCCGCTCCTTGGCGCGGAAGATCCGGGACTTCACGGTGCCGACGGGGCAATCCATGATGCGCGCCACGTCCTCCAGGGCCAGCCCCTCGACCTCGGCCAGCAGGAGCGGCGTCTTGAACTCCTCGGGCAGCTTGGTCAGGGCCCGGTCCAGATCCATATGGGCCCCCGCGCTTTCCCCGTCCCGGTGGGGGGCGTCGTGAAACATGGGCGCCTCGCTTTCCGGGACCCCGTCCTCCGAGAGGGCCGATTCCCGCTCCCGGAGCCGGTAGAACGTCAAGAACGTGTTTCTCAGTATTTGGAACAACCAGGCGCGCAGATGGGTTCCCGGCTGGAAGCGGTGGGAGAACCGCATGGCCCGGACGTAGGTCTCCTGGACCAGGTCCTCGGCCTCCGAGCCGTTGCGAGTCAAGTAGACGGCCAGGTTGTGCAGGGCGTCCAGGTGCAGGAGGGCCTGCTGCCGGAACTCGTCGTCAGCCATGTGACGCTAGTCTTCGAACCAGCGGCGCGGCAGGTCCGAGATCATCACCTCGTGCTCGTCCTCCAGGACCTCGAGCAGCTCCCGGATGGTCTGGTAGAGCACCGGGTGCTCGAGGTCGGGGGCCAGGTCGGCCAGCGGCCGGAGCACGAACCGGCGCTCGTGCATGAGCAGGTGGGGGATGTGCAGGTGCTCGGGGCCGCTGATGACCCGGTCGTCGTAGAGGAGGATGTCGATGTCGAGCGGGCGAGGGTCGTAGCGCTGCGCCTCCGGGGTGCCCGGGCGCCGCACGCGCCCCAGCGACGCCTCCACCTCCTGCAGGCGGGCGAGCAGGTCGACGGGCGGCAGCTCGGTCTCGATCACGATCGCGCAGTTGAAGAACCAGTCCTCCGTCTCCCGGCCCGGCGCGCCCTCCCAGGGCTCGGTGCGGTAGAGCGGCGAGGCGTCGAGGAAGCGCAGGTCGCTCATGGCGCGCAGCCGGTCGACCGCGCGCCGGAGGGACTCCAGCCGGTCGCCCAGGTTCGATCCGACGGACAGGAACACGCGCGCCATGGCTCTCTCTACCGTCGCCGGCGGGTCAGCTCCACGCCCGGAACGCCCTGCAGCCCCTCCATCGGGGGCGTGAGCTTGCGGACCCGCACCCGCACCTCCTCGCAGGAGAACTCGGCGAGCAACATCTGCGCGAGCCGGCCGGCGAGGCGCTCCAGCAGGTTCACCCGCTCCTTCGTCGAGACCTCCACGATGCGCGCCGCGATCACCCCGTAGTCGAGGGTGGCGCGGAGGTCGTCCGACGCGGCGGCGGGCGCCAGGTCGAGCATCAGCTCCGCGTCGACCGCGAACCAGGCGCCCACCGTCTGCTGGGCCCGGGTGACGCCGTGATGGCCGTAGAAGCGGACGTCCTCGAGGAAGATCTTATCAGACGTCAGAGCTTGAGCCCCCGGAGGCGGTCCATCGCCTCCTGCAGGCGCTTGGCGTCGATGGTGAGCGCGATCCGGTAGAAGCCCTCGCCGGAGGGGCCGAAGCCGACGCCGGGGGTGATCACGCAGCCCACCTCGTTCAGCATCCGCGCTGCGAAGGCACGGGAGTCGAGCCCGCCCGGCACCGGGGCCCACACGAAGAACGCGGCCTTGGGTACCTCGACCTCCCAGCCCAGGCGCTTGAGCCCCGCCACCACCACGTCGCGGCGGTCCTGGTAGGTGCGCCGGTACTGCTCGGACAGGTCCTGGGGTCCGGTCAGGGCCGCGATGCCGGCCTCCTGCACCGCCTGGAACACCCCCGAGTCCACGTTGGTCTTGATCTTGCCGAGCCCCGCGATCGCGCCCGCGTTCCCGGAGCAGAACCCGATGCGCCAGCCGGTCATGGAGTAGGTCTTGGACAGCGAGTGGAACTCGACGCCCACCTCCATCGCCCCCGGGGTCTCGAGGAAGGAGGGCGGGCGATAGCCGTCGAAGCGCAGCTCGGAGTACATCGCGTCGTGGCAGACGATGAGCTGGTGCCGCCGTGCGAAGTCGACGACGCGAGTGAAGAACTCCTTGCTCGCCACCGCCGCGGTGGGGTTGTTCGGGTAGTTCAGGTACATGAGCTTGGCGCGCTTCGCCACGTCCGCGGGGATCGCGTCCAGGTCGGGCAGGAAGCCGTTGGCCCGCTTGAGCGGCATGAAGTGGACCTCGCCGCCCGCGAACCAGGTGCCGGCCGCGTACACCGGGTAGCCCGGATCCGGCACCAGCACCACGTCGCCCGGGTTCACGAAGGCGAGTGGCATGTGCGCGGTGCCCTCCTTCGACCCGATCAGCGTCAGCACCTCGTTCTGCGGATCGAGGGTGACCCTGAAGCGCGCGCGGTACCAGTCGGCCACCGCGGTGCGGAAGGAGAGCAGGCCCTCGTAGTCCGGGTAGCGGTGGTTCGCCGGCGTCTCCGCCGACCGCTTGATGGCCTCGATGATGTGGGGCGGCGTCGGCAGGTCCGGATCCCCGATGCCCATGTCGATGAGGTCGACGCCGCGGGCGCGCGCCTCGCGCTTGTTCTTGTCGATCTCGGCGAACAGGTAAGGCGGCAGCTTGGCGAGACGGCCGGCCAGCGGGACGGGGGAAGGCGATGGGCTCACGCGGCTCTCCTAGATCCTGATGACGGGATTCTTCAGCGCGCCGATGGACTCGATGCGTACCTCGACCTTGTCGCCCGGCCGCAGCGGCCCGGTGCCTCCGGGGGTGCCGGTGGCGATGATGTCCCCCGGCAGCAGGGTCATGATCGCGGAGATGCGCGCCACCAGGTCCTCGACCGGGCAGATGAGGTGCTTGGTGTTGGAGGCCTGACGGCGCTCGCCGTTGACGAAGGTCTCGATGTCGACGCCGTTGGGGTCGATGTCGGTGGCGATGCACGGCCCCACCGGGCAGAAGCTGTCGAAGGCCTTGGCCCGGGTGGGCTGGCCGTCGCGGGTGTGCAGGTCGCGCGCGGTGATGTCGTTGAGGCAGGTGTAGCCGAGCACGAACTCACGCGCGCGCTCCGCGGTCACCCGGTGGCAGCGCTTCTTCATCACCACCGCCAGCTCGCCCTCGTAGTCCACCCGCCGCGACTGGGGCGGGAAGACGATCGGGTCGTTGGGCCCGCAGAGGGAGGAGATCGGCTTCAGGAAAATCGGCGGCTCGGTCGGCACCTGCACGTTCATCTCGTCGGCGTGCTCGCGGTAGTTGAGACCCACCGCCACGATCTTGGACGGCACCACCGGGGCCAGCAGCACCGTCTGGCTCAGCAGGTACTTCTTGCGGGCCTTCTTGAAGGTGCCGTAGGGGGTGCCCGCGTACTCCAGGATGTGGGTGCCCTCGAGGACCCCGTAGCGGATCTTGCCGCCGGCCCGGAAGCGGACGATCCTCATGCGAGCCCGAGCACGTCCTGCATCGAGTAGAGGCCGGGCCGCGCGGTGGCGATGAAGCGGGCACCGCGCAGGGCCCCGCGCGCGAAGTTGTCGCGGCTGTGGGCGCGGTGGGTCAGCTCGAGCCGCTCGCCGAGCGAGCCGAAGGTCACGGTGTGCTCGCCCACCACGTCGCCGGAGCGCAGCGCGGCCATGCCGATCTCTTTGCGTGAGCGCTCCGCCACCTGTCCGTGGCGGTCGTAGATCGCGCTCTTGGTCAGATCGCGGCCGAGCGCCTCGGCCACCACCTCGGCCATGCGGAGCGCGGTGCCGCTGGGGGCGTCCTTCTTGAAGCGGTGGTGGGTCTCGACGATCTCCACGTCGTACTCGTCGCCCAGCAGGCGGGCCATGTCGGCGAGGACCTTGAAGGCCACGTTGACCCCCACGCTCATGTTGGGCGAGACGAGCAGCGGGGCGGAGCGGCCGATCTGCGCGAGCTCCTCGCGCTGCGCGGGCGTGAAGCCGGTGGTCCCGATGACCGCACGGCCGCCGTGGCGGGCCACCTGCCGCGCGTGGGCCAGGCTCGCCTCCGGCACCGAGAACTCGATGAGGATGCGGTCCTTGCCGAGCACCGCGTCCACGTCGGCGCCGATCGCGATCCCGAGCCGGCCGACCCCGGCCGACTCGCCCGCGTCGCGTCCGAGCGCGGCATGACCGGGCGCCTCGAGCGCAGCGACCAGCCGCAGCTCGGTCTCCTGCTGCAGCAGCGCGACGAGACGGCTTCCCATGCGGCCGGCGGCGCCGGCGACGACGACATCCGCCATGGAAGAGGGCGGGTCAGCCCTTGACGAGGCCGAGTGAGGCCAGGACCGCCTTGAGGCGAGCCCGGTTGGCATCCGACAGTGGGCACATGGGGAGCCGGAACTCGGGCTCCGCCAGCTTGCCCATCATGGCCAGGGCCTCCTTGACCGGGATCGGGTTGGTCTCGAGGAACATCGCCCGCGAGAGCGGGAACAGCTTGAGATGCAGCTCGCGCGCCTGCTTCCAGTCTCCCGCGAGCGCGGCGTGGGTCATCTCCGCGGTCTCACGCGGCACCAGGTTGGCGATGACCGAGATCACCCCGCGCCCGCCCACCGCCATGAGCGGCAGCGTGATGTTGTCGTCGCCGGAGAGCACCGAGAACTCGGACCCGCAGGCGAGGATCACCTGGGTCATCTGATCGAGCGAGCCCGACGCCTCCTTCACCCCCACGATGTTGCCGCAGTCGCGGACCAGGCGGGCGAGGGTCTCGGTCTCCACGTTCACCGCGGTGCGGCCCGCGATGTTGTAGACCACGATCGGGATGTCCACCGCGTCCGCGATGGCGCGGAAGTGGCGGTAGAGGCCCTCCTGGGTGGGCTTGTTGTAGTAGGGGTTCACCACCAGGGCCGCGGTGGCACCCGCCTTCTTGGCGTGGGCGGTGAGGTCGATGGCCTCCGACGTGGAGTTGGAGCCGGTGCCCGCGATGACCGCCAGGCGCCCGCGCGCGGTCTCGACCACGATCTCCACCACGCGCTTGTGCTCGTCGTGATTGAGGGTGGGGGACTCTCCGGTGGTGCCGCAGGGCACGATGCCGTCGGTGCCGCTGGTCACGTGCCACTCGACCAGCTCGCGCAGCTTGACCTCGTCCACCTTGCCGGCGCGGAACGGTGTCACGAGAGCGACGATCGAGCCTTGGAAAGTCGGGCGCATGTTGAGTCCCTCCGTTGCTCATCCCCATGTGGGCCGATGTGAGCCGATGTGGGACGAAGAGTCGACTGACTCTAACACCACAGCAGGAAGCACTTCAAGCGGCTGGCGCGATGCGGTAGACTCCTGCGGATGAACAGCCACGCCGCCGCCGTCCGACGGGCCCAGATCAGCGCCGACGTCGCGGCCGAGGTGCGCCGCCGCTTCGGCACACCGTGTTATGTCTACGACCGCGCCGCGCTCGAGGCGGCGGCCCGGGCCGCGCTCGCGTTCCCCGCGCCGTTCGGCCTCACCCTGCGCTACGCGATGAAGGCCAACCCGAGCCGCGGCATCCTCACCCTCTTCCGCGACCTCGGCCTCCACGTCGACGCCTCCAGCGACCACGAGGTGGAGCGGGCCCTGCGGGCCGGCTTCGCGCCCGACCGCATCCAGCTCACCTCGCAGATGCCCTCGCGCAGCCTCAAAGAGCACGTGACGCGCGGGGTGCTCTTCAACGCCTGCTCGCTGCACCAGCTCGAGGAGTTCGGGCGGATCGCGCCGGGGGGCGAGGTGTCGGTGCGGATGAATCCCGGGCTCGGTACCGGCTCCACCAAGCGCACCAACACCGGCGGGCCCGCCTCGAGCTTCGGGATCTGGCACGAGGCGATGGGCGAGGTGGTCGCGATCGGCAAGCGCCACCGGCTGCGCTTCCGCCGCCTGCACTCGCACGTCGGCTCCGGCACCGATCCGGAGGTGTGGAAGCGCTGCGCGCGGATGACGCTCGACCTGGTGGGCGCGCTGCCCGACGTGGCCACCGTCAACCTGGGCGGCGGCTTCAAGGTGGGCCGGATGCCGGAGGAGCCCTCGGTGGACCTGGCCGACGTGGGCGCACACGTGCGCCGCGAGCTCGAGGCGTTCCGCGAGCGCGACGGGCGGGCGCTCCACCTCGAAATCGAGCCCGGCACCTTCCTGGTCGCCAACGCGGGGGTCATCGTGGCCTCGTGCGTCGACGTGGTCGACACCGGGGCCGAGGGCTACGCCTTCGCCAAGCTCGACGCGGGCATGCCCGAGATCACCCGCCCGTCACTCTACGGGGCGCAGCATCCGATCGACGTGCTCGCGCGCGGGCGCGAGCAGGCCGCGATCGTCTTCGTGGGGCCGTGCTGCGAGTCGGGGGACATTCTCACCCCGGCCCCCGGCGATCCGGAGGCGCTCGCGCCGCGCTGGGTGCCGCGTCCGCAGATCGGCGACCTGGTGGTGGTCGGCGGAGCGGGTGCCTACTGCGCGGGGATGGCGACGATCAACTACAACTCCTACCCGCAGGCTCCCGAGGTGATGCTCGAGGCCGACGGCGCGCTCACTCTCCTGCGCCGGCGGCAGGTGCCCGAGCAGGTCTGGCAGAACGAAATTTAGGGGCTAGTCGACGCGGACCGTGACCACGTTGGAGCGCTCGCTCTCGTTGGGGCGGCGCGAGCGGTCGATCGCGGTGACCGCGTACCGGTAGGTCGCGCCCGCCCGCACGTCCCGGTCGACGTAGACGGTGGCGGGCGG
>DASZJM010000512.1:0-4037 GCA_035948165.1 Candidatus Methylomirabilota bacterium | reverse complement strand
AGAAGACTTCGAAGCGCACGTGATCGGGGGCGACCAGGCAGCGCTCGACCATCTGGGCGATGTCGCGCTGGCTGCACCACACCGAGAGCTCCCGTGGCCCGACCGGCCGGTCCGCCGCGGTGACCCGTCCGATGCGCAGGCAGATCATCGAGAGCGGCGTGGTGTCGGCGAAGTGGCGGGCGAGCGCCTCGCCCCAGATTTTGCTGCACCCGTAGAGCCCGTGGGGGCGCGTGGGCGACTCGTGGGTGAGCACCGGCCACTCCGCCACCTCGTCGTAGCGGCCGGCGACCAGCGCCGCGTAGGGCTCCTCCCGCTCCCAGTCGCTCACGGTGGCGCCGCTGCTCGCGTAGATCACGCGGCGCACCCCCGCGCGGCGGGCCGCCTCGAAGACGTTGTAGGTGCCGACCACGTTGTCCCGCACGATCGCCTCGATCGACGGGCCCGGCTCCACATTGGCGGCCAGGTGCACCACCGCGTCCACGCCCGCGAAGGCGGGCGCGATCGCGTCGAGATCGGCGATGTCGGCCTGGTGGCACTCCACGCCCGCCACCGGGCGGCGGTTCAGGGCGCGGAGCGCGTAGCGCCCCTCGAGGCGCCGGCGCACCGCGGCCCCGATCAGCCCACTCATCCCGGTGACGAGCACCCGACGCATGGCGAGACGATACCACGGGGCCGCGGCGCGGCTTGACCCCGCCCGGGCCGACGGCTAGTATCCGCGACCGGGAGGACCCACCATGCTCGATCTCGGTCTCACCGGCAAGGTCGCCATCGTCACCGGAGGCAGCGAGGGGCTCGGGCGCGCCACCGCCATGCGCTTCGCCCAGGAGGGCTGTCACGTCGTGATCTGCGCGCGCCGCAAGGACGTGCTGGAGCGCGCGGCGGAGGCCATCCGCAAGCAGACCGGCGTGCAGGTGCTGGCCCACGCCGCCGACGTCACCCGTTCCGGCGACGTGGAGGCGGTGGTGAATGCGACGCTGGCCGCGCACGGGGGCGTGGACATTCTCGTCAACAACGCGGGCACCTCGTCCGCGGGGCCGTTCGAGAAGGTGGACGACGCCACGTGGGCGGCCGACATCGAGGTCAAGCTGATGGCCGCGGTGCGCTTCTGCCGGCTCGTCATCCCCCAGATGAAGAAGCGCGGGGGCGGCCGGATCGTCAACGTCACCACCGTCGGCGGCAAGGTTCCGGTGGCCCGCTCGCTGCCCACCAGCGTGACCCGCGCGGCCGGCATCAACCTGACCAAGTCGCTCGCCAACGAGTACGCGCCCGACCACATCCTGGTGAACACGGTCTGCCTGGGGCTGGTGAAGAGCGCGCAGTGGGAGCGGCGGGCCAAGGGCGGCGACATGGAGACGTACTACCGTGAAGCGGCCAAGCGGGTGCCGGTGGGGCGGGTGGGCGACGCCGAGGAGTTCGCCGACCTGGTCGCGTTCCTCTGCTCGGCCCGGGCGGCCTATATCACCGGTACCGCGGTGAATTTCGACGGGGGCATGTCGGCCGCCTTCTAGCCCGGATCGACCGCCGAGCCCGTCGACCGGGCCGCGCCGGGGGCGGTTCGGGTTAGTCGGAAAAATCGCGGCCAGTTAGTCTGGACAGGTGAGCCCCCTCGCCTCGCCCGTCGGCGCCAAAGTCCTGTCCGCGCTGCGCTGGTCGGCCACCACCCGGCTGATTGGCCAGGCGGTGACGTGGGCGATGACGATCTTCGTCATCCGCCTGCTCTCGCCCGCCGACTACGGCGTGCTGGCGATGGCGGTGATCCTTCCCGCCGTGCTCTATTTCCTGAACGACCTGGGCCTCGACGTGGTCCTCGTCCAGCGTCAGGCCGGGAGCGACACGATCTTCCGGCGGCAGGTGTTCGGCGTGGTGATCGTGATCAACCTGCTGTGCGCCCTGATCCTGGTCGCGAGCGCGCCGCTCGTGGCCGCGTTCTTCCACGAGCCGATCCTGGTGCCGATCCTGAAGGTGCTCTCGCTCCAGTTCCTGCTGCTGGTGTTCGAGACGCTGCCCCGCACGCGTCTCGAGCAGGGGCTGAACTTCCGGAGCCAGTCCCTGATCAGCCTCGGCGCGGGCTGGCTCGGCGGACTCACCACCCTGGTCCTCGCCTCGAGCGGCTGGGGCGTCTGGTCGCTCGTGTGGGGGCGCCTGGTCTCGACCGCGGCCACCACGGTGGCCCTCAACGTGGTCGCACCGTCGCTCTGCCTGCCGAGCTTCTCGCTCGACACGATCCGGCACGCGCTCTCGTTCGGCGGCATCGTGACGCTCGAGCGGGGCGCCTGGCAGCTCTTCAGCGACGCGGACAAGGTGATCGGCGGCCGCCTCTGGTCCGACGCCACCCTCGGCCTCTACTCGGTGGCCCAGGACCTGGCCACCATGCCCATGAACCGGGCCGGCGGGCTCATCGCGTCGATCGGCCTGCCCGCGTTCTCCCAGATGCAGGACCGCATGGAGGACGTGCGCTTCTACCTGCTGAAGGCCACGCGCATCATCAGCGTGCTCTCGTTTCCGCTCTTCATCGGCCTCGCGGTCACCGCGCCCGAGGCGGTCGCGGTCCTGCTCGGCCCCAAGTGGCCGGCCGCCGCCCCACTGCTCCAGGTCCTGGCGCTGATCATGCCCCTGCGGATGGTCGCGACCCTCTTGCCTCCCGCGCTCTGGAGCATCGGCCGCCCCGGCATCAGCGCGGGCAACGTGCTGATCGCCGCGCTCGTGATCCCGTGGGCCTGCCTGATCGGCGCACAGTGGGGCGCGATGGGCATGGCGATCGCGTGGCTCGCCGCGTTTCCGGTGGTGTTCGCGATCACGCTCCAGCGCTCGGGCGGTCCGCTGGGGCTGCGAATGCCGGACTTCGGCCGGGCGATGCGGGGGCCCGCTCTGGCGAGCGCGGTGATGGCCATGGCCGTGATCGGGGCGCGCTACCTGCTGCCCGATGAGGCGGGAGCGGCCGCGCGCCTGCTGCTGCTGGTGCCGACGGGCGCGGTCAGCTACCTGGCCGCGCTCCTCCTCCTCGAGCGCACCGCTCTCCGCGAGACCGCCCAGCTCGTCGGCCGCTGACGCGGGCGGCGCGCCGGCCGGCCCCGCGCTCAGGCCTGCTGGATCGCGCTCAGGCGGAAGGCGCCGGGTCCGACCGGGCGCGTGAAGGTCCAGTACTCCTCGAACTTCACCGGATCGGTCCGGCTGCCCTCGAGCACCCGCGCGCCGCTCTCGTCGGTGGTGTAGTCCAGCAGGCTCGCCAGGAAGTGGACGGTGACGAAGTCCTGACCGCCCTCCTGCCACGCCTCGGTCACCTCGGCGGAGCGCACCGCGATGTTCTCGAGGTGATTCACCTTGCCCTCCGCCTTGAGCCGATCGCAGTCGCGCTGCAGGAGGCTCGTCATCTCCGCGTTGAGCAGCGACGAGACCCCGGACATGCTGCGCGCGGTCCAGGCGCCCTGCACCTTGAAGAAGCCGTCCGAGGCAGTCTCCGCGAAGGCCCGCGGATCGAAGCCCGGATCCATCTGGCGGATGTGGCTCAGGCCGCGTTCGAGATCCGACGGCCCGGCCGGGGCCTCGATCGTCGCGACGCCGCCCGCGGGTGACGGGTCATAGCGCGTGGCGGCCGGTGCTGCGCTGTAGCCGCCGGGCGTCGCGTACCCGGAGGGCGCGGCCCCTTGCTGTCTCCGCATGTAGGAGATCGCGAACCACGCGAGCCCGCCGATGATGAGGATCTCGAGCAGCCCGATGCCGCCGCCGCCGTGCCCGAAGAAGAGGCCGCCGAGCAGACCTCCCAGGACCAGACCACCGAGCATCCCGCCCAGCATGCCCCCCCAGCCCGGGCGTGTGGGCGCGGGCGGCTGGACGGACGGCGAGACCGGCTGGCTCGGGGACGCGGGGCTCGCGGTCGGTGGCCGGGAGGGTGACGAGTAGCTGCGCGACCCGCGGCTGCCGCTCGAGCTTCCCCCGCCCGCCCGGGCCCAGGCCTCGCTGGCCAGGAGCACCGGAGCCAGCACCAGCGTCACCAGGACGATCGTTGCCAAGGTCCGCTTCATGGCGTGCCTCCCCGG
>DASZJM010000511.1:0-2246 GCA_035948165.1 Candidatus Methylomirabilota bacterium | reverse complement strand
GGGGAGAGGGGGTGGAGGCGAGAGCGGGAGATGGAGATCTCGGAGCGCAGCCCGGCCAGTCGGGTGAGCGGGCGCAGGCCCATCCACTGAGGAGCCAGGCGACGGGTCGCCAGCACGAGCGACGCGGGGGTGCCCTCACGGTGCCGCTCGCTGCGCACGAGCAGGGTGGTCGGGGTGCCCTCGACCGCACGCTGGAGCCGGATGTACGCCGAGGGGGGAACCGGGCCCAGCTCGTCCAGGTCCAGCACCACCAGGGCGAAGCCCGGACAGCGGGCGAGCAGATCGGCGGCGCTCAGCGCCACCCGCAGGCGCCCGCCGCAGCGGACCCAGAGCAGTGCGGAGAGGTCCGCCCCCGCGGCGGCGGTGGATGCGGGGTCGAGCGCGTCCATGCCGTCGACGAACGCCACCTGGCCGCCCCCCTCACCGCTGCCCGACGTCGTGATCCGGGCGATGAGGGCCAGGAGCAGGCTGCTGGCTCCGGAGGACCGGGGACCGACGATCTCGCTGAGCCGGCCCGGGGGAAACATGCCGAGCAGGCTGTCGATCCCTTCGCGCTCCCACCCTGGCGGAGGTGAGGACTCGATCGGGACGCCCATCGGCATCGATTACACGTCACTTGTTTAGTACTGGCAACAACAAAATACAGTGGCGATCGCTGGCCGGGGCTACTACATGGAGGGGCAACCGCCTTACCGCGGGCTGAATCGCCCCCGGACCAGCGCCAGGTAGGCCGCCACGTACACCAGCACTCCGCAGAGATAGGCCGCCCACGCCACCGTCCAGATCGGCGCGCCCGCCGCGTACCGGGTGAAGCCCTCGTACGCGAAGATGCTGAGGAAGATGCCGGACGGCGCCATGAGCAGCGCCGCGATGATCCGCAGCGTCGAGCCCCGCGTCACCGCCCAGGGCGCCAGCAGCAGGCCGGCCTGCGAGGCCAGCCCCATCACCCCGAAGATGGCCAGGCTGATCAGGTCGGTGCGCTCGGGCTCGGACATGCGGCCGAAGCCGTACGCGGCGGTGGCGAAGGCGGCCGCGAGCGACAACCCGGTGAGCCAGGTCAGCACGAAGAACACCCTGAGGCCGCCCCCCCGATCAGCCAAGCCAGGGCATCTCGACGCGACGGCGCGCCTCGAAGGCTTCGATGGCCGGCAGGTGCTCGAGCGTCAGCGCCAGCTCGTCCCGACCGGTCAGCAGGCCGTGCTTGCGGAAAGCGTCCACCTCGAACCGGATCGGCGCCCCCGCGGCGCCCACGATCGTCTGCGCCTCCAGGTCCACCGTCAACGTGGTCCCCGGCCGCACGGCGAGCGCGCTCCGGAGGTCCGACGCGATCTCGCCCGGGACCACGATGGCGAGCAGGCCGTTCTTGAAGCAGTTCTCGAAGAAGATGTCGCCGAAGCTGGGCCCGATCACCACCCGGATCCCGTGATCCACGAGGGCCCACACCGCCATCTCGCGCGAGGAGCCGCAGCCGAAGTTCTCCGCCGTCACCAGCATGCGGGCCTCGCGGTATGCGGGGCGATTCAGCACGAAGTCGGCCCGCTCCCCGCCCGTCGCGTCGAAGCGCACGTCGTGGAAGAGCAGCGGTCCCACCCCGCTCTCCCGCGGGCGGCGGAGGAAGCGCGCGGGGATGATGCGGTCGGTGTCGATGTTGGGCAGCTCCATCGGAGCGGCCACCGCGGTCAGGCGCGTGAACGGCTGCATGCGGATGACCGCGCCCCTCAGGCGAGCGTCCGCACATCGGTGAGCCGCCCGGTGATCGCGGCGGCTGCCGCCATCGGGGGGCTCATCAGGTGGGTGCGGGCCCCCTGCCCCTGGCGGCCCTCGAAGTTGCGGTTGGAGGTGCTGGCCACCCGCTCGCCCGCCGCCGCGGTGTCGCCGTTGATGCCCACGCACATCGAGCAGCCGGGCTCGCGCCACTCGAAGCCCGCGTCCGCGAAGACCCGGTGGAGTCCCTCCGCCTCGGCGGCGCGCTTGACCAGCCCCGAGCCCGGCACCACCCACGCGGGCACCGTCGCGCGCCGGCCCCGGGCGATGCCGGCGGCGGCGCGCAGGTCCTCGAGGCGGCCGTTGGTGCACGAGCCGATGAACACGCGGCTCACCGGCGTGCCGGCGAGCGGCGCCCCCGCGGTCAGCCCCATGTAGGCGAGCGCGCGCTCCATGCTCGC
Source organism: Candidatus Methylomirabilota bacterium (assembly GCA_035948165.1). GTDB lineage: Bacteria > Methylomirabilota > Methylomirabilia > Rokubacteriales > CSP1-6 > CAMLFJ01. The sequence goes on along the minus strand of DASZJM010000511.1, from coordinate 81 downwards.
CCGGCGCGCCGGGTCGCCGACCGCGGCGGGATCCGGGACGCGCGCGGTGATCGGCAGCGCGTCCTGCGGGCTCGTGCCCCA
>DASZJM010000510.1:0-7001 GCA_035948165.1 Candidatus Methylomirabilota bacterium | reverse complement strand
CCCGGGAAGCGCGGATCGTTGGCCACCATGGTGCAGGCCGACATGCACATGCCGCAGCCGATGCACTCGATGGCGGGGTCGATGTGGCGGCGCTCGGCCGAGTCGCGGCCGATGCGCGCGGCGGTCGGCGGCCCCGCCGCGGGCACGAAGGCGCCGCCCACCCGCGCGGTCTGCTCGGCGAGCGGAGCCATGTCGACCACTAGGTCGCGCACCAGCGGGAAATGGTAGAGCGGGCGCACCGTCACGATGCCGCTCTTGAGGGTCTTGAGCAGCGTGCGGCAGGCCCAGCGCTCCTTGCCGTTCACCACCATCGCGCACGAGCCGCACATGCCGACCCGGCAGGCGTAGCGGAAGGCGAGCGTCGGGTCGAGCCGGCGCTGGGCGTCGACGAGGGCGTCCAGCACCGTCATGCCCTCCTTGGCCGGCACCCAGAAGCGCTGGATGCGCTCGCGGAAGCCGGGCGCCCAGCGGAAGACCTTCAGTACCATCGCCAGCCCCAGACCGCCGCAAAGACCATCACCCCGAGCGCGAGCGCGCCCGCGAGGAGCGCGCGGTGCCAGCGCACCGGCAGGCCGAAGTCGAGCACGATCGCGCGGACGCCCAGGAGGCCGTGGAGCAGCACGAGCGCGAGCAGGGTCGCCTGCACCGGCCGCCAGAACGGATTGCGCAGGTGCAGCACGATCACCGCGAGCAGCGCGACCGCGGCGGCGCGCTGGGCGAGCCACGCCCACATCCCGGCCGGGGTGGCGCGCCAGCCCTCGGTGGTGGCCCACCGGCGTCGCAGGATCCGCCGCGGCCGCTTGGCCATCAGTCCCCCACGTCCACCGCGACCGGCTGGCGTCCCGCGTCCGGACGGAGACGCGTGTAGCGCACCGGCTCGGTCCACACCTTGGGCCCCGCGCCGTCCGCGAAACCGGCCAGCACCGCCACCGCCTCCGTCGCGGTCTCCGGGAAGTCGCGGCGGTAGTGCGAGCCGCGGCTCTCGGTCCGCTCGAGCGCGCTGCGGGCGATGAGCCACGCGGTGGTCGCCTGGCTCTGGAGGTTGAGCCAGTCCTGCCACGCGAGGTTGTAGGCTCCGCCGCCGCGCACCGCGACGCTGTCGAGCCGCCGCCCCACCTCCTCGATCTCGGCGAGCGCCCGCTTGAGCCCTTCCCCCGAGCGCATGAGCCCCACGTGCTCCCACATGACCTCGCGCAGCTGGCCCTGCAGCGCGTAGACGTTCTCGCCCTCGTTGCGGGCGAGCGGCGCAGTGAGCGCGGCGATCGTCGACTCCACCAGCGCGGGCGAGATCGGCGGGCGCGGGCGCCCCACCACCCACTCCGCCATCACGTCGCCCGCAATGCCGCCGAAGACGGTGGACTCGGCCACCCCGTTGCCGCCGAGTCGGTTGGCGCCGTGCACTCCGCCCGAGTCCTCCCCCGCCGCGAAGAGGCCCTCCGCGTCGGTGCGACACGCGCGGTCGATGACGATGCCGCCCATCATGAAGTGCGCGGTCGGGCCCACCTCGACCGGCTCGCGGGCCAGATCGCGACCGAAGTCGCGGCAGCGGCGCACCATGCCCCGGAAGCTCTGCTCGACCACCTCGGCGCCCAGGTGGGACACGTCGATCCACACCCCGCCGTTCGCGGTGCCGCGACCCTCGGCCACCTCCAGGAAGCACGCGCGGGCGACCAGGTCGCGGGTGGAGCGCTCGAGGCGGGCCGCGTCGTAGCGCTGCATGAACCGCTCGCCGCGCCCGTTGAGCAGGCGCCCGCCCGCCCCGCGGAGACCCTCCTCGAGCAGCGCGCCGGTCATGAGCGAGTTCGGCACGATGAGACCGGTGGGATGGAACTGCACCATCTCCATGTCCCGCAGGCGCACGCCCGCGCGCAGGCCGAGCGCGATGCCGTCGGAGGACTTGTCGGCCGAGCAGGCGACCACCTTGTACATGGTGGGGCCGCCGCCCATCGCGAGCAGGATCGCGCGGCTCCGCACCAGCACGAAGGTGCCGCGGCGGATGTCGAGGAGGAGCGCGCCGCCCACCTGCCCGCCGTCGGTGCGGAGCAGCTCGACCGCGCGGTGCTCCTCGAGGCTCTTGATCGACGGCCGCCGCCACAGCTGCTCGGTCAGCCGGTTCATGATCTCGATGCCGGTCAGATCGCCCTTGTGGATGGTGCGGTCGTGGGTCTGCCCCGCGAACGGCTTCTGGTGGATGCGGCCGTCCGGATGCCGGTCGAAGAAGCAGCCGTAGCGCGCCTCCAGCTCCAGCACCCGCGCGGGCGCCTCCTTCACGAGCGTCCACACCAGCTCCTGGTCGTTGATCCACCCGCCCCCGTGCAGGGTGTCGAGCAGGTGCGCCTCCATCGAGTCGGGGTGCCCGAGCACCGCGTTGTAGCCGCCCTGCACCATGCGCGTGCAGCCGGCGCGGCCGAGCAGGCCCTTCACCGCCACCGTGATCGAGAGCTCGGGCGAGTGGTCGGCCGCGTGCAGCGCCGCGCAGAGCCCGGCCCCGCCCGCGCCCAGGATGAGGATGTCGGTGTCGAGGCTGTCGATCGGAGAGTCGCTGGCCATGGCCGGGCGGCCCCGAGGCTACTTGGCGGGCGCGGCCACCAGGGCGTCGAGCAGGGCGCGGCCGGCGGGGCCCTCCCACTCGCGGTTGCCCGCGGCTCGCGCGACCAGCCGCCCGTCGCGGCCGATCAGGTAGGTGGTCGGCGTCGCGGTGACCCGGTAGTCGCGCGCGACCGCGCCGTCGTAGTCGAGCAGCACCGGCAGGGTCAGGCCGGCGCCCTTCACCCAGCTCGCCACCAGGTCCTTCGGCTCCTCGATGCTCACCGCCAGCACGGTGAAGGGCTGGCCGCGGCGCTCGCGGGCGACCTGCTCGACGCCGGCGGGCAGCTCCCGGCGGCAGTACGGGCACCAGGTGGCCCAGAAGTACACCAGCACCACCTTGCCCTGCTGCTCGGCGAGCGAGATCTTCCCGCCGCCGACGGTGGGCAGGCTGAAGTCGCTCGCCCGCGCGGCGGGCAGCGCGGTGAGCTGCAGCGGGCGCAGGAGGCGATCGAGATCGTCGCCCGCGTCCGCCCGCACGGTCAAGAGGAGGCCGAGGGCGAGCGCGGCCGCGAGGGCGCGCGCGATCACGTGACCTTCACCTCGGCCGTTCCCTCGAATCGTCCGCCGTGCGTGTCGAAGAACGTCACCTTGAGCCATCCGGTCTCGGTGGCCCGGAACGGAATCGTGAACGTCGGGTTCTCGCTGATCGCGGTCGACGGCTCCAGCTCCACGATGTCGCGGCCGAGGTACGTTACCACGACGCGGTTGACGAAGCGGTAGTTGCGCTCGACCGACCGGCCGCCCTGCCGCTCCACCCGCTCCTGGGGGTGCAGGACCAGGGCCCGCAGGCGCGCCACCTCGCCCCGTCGCACGCTCGCGGGCACCGCGAGCTTGACCCGACCGAGGTCGGCCATGCCTCAGGCCGCGCAGCCGGCCACCGTCACGCGGACGTCACGGGCGGCGGTGAGAAAGGTGCCGTCGCTCATCTCGGCCAGCACGCGGACCGCGCCGCTGTCGGCGAGACGGAGATTGGTCGCCACCGAGGCCTGCCCCGCGGCGGGGGTCAGGCTCACCTTCACGTTGAGCGGCCGCGGATTCTTCTCGGCCAGGATGTAGATGGCCTTCACGTGGCTCTCCGGTGTCATGGGGGACTGCACGTCCACCGCGATCGGTACCGAGGCGCCGTCCTCCGCGATCAGCGGCATTTCGATGCGGATCAGGGCCGCGCCGTCCTTGACGGGACGGCCGCCCGCTAGCCGCAGGACCGTCGCCGCGATCGGCTCCTCGGGCGCGAGATTGGCGAGATGGCCCTGCGCGCGCGCCGTCGTCGGGCGCGCGCCCGCGCCGGCCGCGCCGAGCGCCGCCAGCGTGAGCCACGCGCGCCGGGTAAGGGCCCCGTTCATCGCTCCCCGCTCATGACCCAAAGGATGCCCCCGTTCACCGTGAAGTCAATCGGGCCGGCGCGGCGGGCTCACGCGTCGTCGAGCCGGTAGGTGGAGGCGTCGGGCTTGAAGGCGCGGGGCAGCCAGAGCGGCCGTCGTAGCCCGCCCGGGCCCGGCGCGGGGCGCGCCATCGCGAGCCACTTGCGGTAGACCTCGAACGACTTGTTGGTGTCGACGACCACGTCGCCGTAGCGGTCGTCGGGCGCGGGCCGGCTCACCGTCACCTTCTGGTGCCAGCAGTGCTGCCCGCTCACCGGATCCGGGTGCACCGGGAAGGTGAGGTTCTGGTGCACGCCCGCGTCCTCCCACCACACCCGCTGCGAGTCGGGGTCGGCGCTCTCCCACGGCCGCACCCCGTGCACGTGGCGCAGCCGCCATTGCCCGGGCCCGGTACGGTCGAGCTTCACCAGCGCGGTGGACCAGCGCTCGCCGCCGGTCTGCTCGGAGAGCCGCCAGCGGCCCAGGTGGTGCGAGCAGGCGAGCACGCCGGGCCGGATCGACTCGGTGACCCACACCCGGTCGACGAAGTGGCCGATCTCGGTGGTCACCTTCAAGAGATCTCCGGTCTCCACCTGGAAGCGGGCCGCGTCTTCCGGATGGAGCCACAGCGGGTTGTTGTGCGAGATCTCGTAGAGCCACTTGGCGTTGCCGGAGCGCGAGTGGATCAGGGTGGGCAGCCGGAAGGTGGGCAGCAGCGCCATCTCCCCGCGGCTGCGGTCGATCTCGGACCAGTGCACGTGGCTGCGCGCGTAGGTGGGCACCGCGTGCTCCGGCCACTTCCAGTCCTTGAGCGTCTTGCTGAAGAACTCGAGCTTGCGCGAGGGCGTCGGGAAGCCGCCCATCCACTGCCCGTCCACCTCCACGCCGACCGACGCCCCGCCCTTCATGACCAGGTGCGAGGCGGCGTCGGGAGCGGCGCCGTCGCGCTCGGCGGGCGTCAGCGGCGTCTCGTGGGTGGCGTAGACGTTCTCCGCGATCAGGAACGCGCCGTACTTCCGCATGTAGGCGAGCGGGGTGAGTCCCTCCCGCTCCGCCGCGGCGGGCAGGCCGGGCACGCTGTGCTCGAAGATCCAGCGGTAGAACTCCTCGATGCGGAGCTTCTCTCCCGGCCGGTAGGGCGACTCGAAGTACTTGCGGATGCCGAGCGAGCCGTCCGGATCGATCCGCCACGACAGCTCGATCCAGAACTCGTCCTCCTCCCACACCTGGCCGAGGCCGGCCGCCTCGTGGGCTTGCCACGTCGCGTCGAAGGTCTTGCCCTGCTTCTCGAGCGCCACCCGCAGCACCGGCTGGCGGAACCCGATCCAGCGCGCGGCGTGGGTCTCCTGGCTCATGAGATCGTGGCGCTCGGAGGCGTGCCCCATCGGCAGCACGTAGTCCGCGAACCAGGCGGTCTCGCTCCAGGTCGGGGTGAGGCAGGCGTGGCGCTCGACCTTGGCCTCGTCGGTCAGCATCTCGATCCAGGACATGCCGTCCGGGTTGGTCCACACCGGGTTGTAGACCCGCGTGAAGTACATCGCGAGCTTCCCGCGCGCCTCCTTCAGGAAGTGCGGCAGGAGGAAGCTCATCTCGAAGAAGGAGAGCGGGTACTCCCGCGGCATCAGGAGCTCGCTCCACACCTTGCCGGGCGGCGGCATCATCGGCGGGGCCGGCACCGCCTTGTTCCAGCCGCTCGGGGCGGTGCCGCCGGGAGTGGCCACCGCGCCCGCGAGGACCACCACCAGCTCCAGGGCGCGCGCCACCTCCCAGCCGTAGAGGTTGCCGGCGGCCGCGTTGCGCCACACGTGGGTGGAGAGCGCGCTGCCCGCGCGGCCGACCTCGGCCGCGACCTCCTCGATGCGGGCCGCGGGCACGCCCGACTCGCGCTCCGCGAACTCGGGGGTGTAGGAGGCGTAGAGGGTCTTGAGCGCCTCCTCGAAGGCGGCCATGGTCACCGGCAGGTCGGGGCGCTCCTCGCGCAGGTACTCCTCCCAGTTCACCCAGCGGCGGACGAACTCGCGGTCCCACGTGCCGTCGCGCAGCATGCAATGGACGATGGCGAGCAGCATCGCGGCCTCGCTGCCGGGCCACGGGGAGAGCCAGTAGTCGGCCATCGACGCGGTATTGCTGAGCCGCGTGTCGACCACGCAGATCTTGGCCCCCGCCATCTTGCCGTCGATGATCCGCTGGGCGTGCGGGTTGAAGTAGTGGCCGGCCTCGAGGTGCGAGGAGAGCAGCAGGATGAAGCGCGCCTTGCTGTGGTCGGGCGAGGGCCGGTCGAGCCCGTGCCAGAAGGCATAGCCCGCGCGCGCGGAGGCGGAGCAGACGTTGGTGTGGCTGTTGTGGCCGTCGATGCCCCACGCGTGGAAGACGCGCTGGAGGTAGATCAGCTCGTGGCCCGGCCGGCCCAGGTGGTACATCACTTCCTTCTGGCGCCCCTCGACGAGCGCCTTCCGGATGCGCCCGCCGATGTCGTCGAGCACCGCGTCCCAGGTCACCCGCTCCCATTTCCCCTCGCCGCGGGCGCCCGCCCGCCGCAGCGGATAGAGGATTCGCTCCGGGTCGGTCACCTGGTTCAGGGTCGCGGGGCCCTTGGCGCAGTTGCGGCCGCGGCTGCCCGGATGCACCGGGTTGCCCTCGAACTTCTGAATCGTCAGGGTCTGGGGGTCCACGTAGGCCAGCAGCCCGCAGGCCGCCTCGCAGTTGAAGCAGATCGTGGGGATGAGCTGGAAGCGCCGCTTCACCTTGCGCGGCCACGCCTTGCCGTCCAGCTCTTCCCAGTCGTCCCACCGCGCCGCGGGCGGAAACCGCTCCAGCCCGGGCGCGGGCGCCGCCAGCGTCCGAGCCATCGGATGCAGCGGCTCGTTTGGGGTCAGGTCTTGCATTACGGCATTTCCTCCCTCGTGGTCAGCTCTCGCGTCGCGAAAATGTCGTAATGCAAGACCTGACCCCTTCCTAGCTGAGCGGGATCATCTGGCCCGCGCGGATCCAGAGCTCTTCCCAGAGCCAGAGGCCGCCGAGCGCGAGGCCGGCGGCCAGCTCGGAGCCGAG
>DASZJM010000509.1:0-14894 GCA_035948165.1 Candidatus Methylomirabilota bacterium | reverse complement strand
TGCGCGCCGCCGCGGGCGACCTGGTGCAGGCGGTCGACGCCGACGGCGCGCTCCTCTCGGTGCGCCTCACCACGATCGCGCCCCGGGCCGCCGAAGGCGTGATCGTCGCGCGCGCGCGCCTCGAGACGGAATCGCCGCTGCGCCTCACCCTGGCCCAGGCGGTGCCCAAGGGCGACAAGATGGAGGGCATCGTCCGCATGACCACCGAGCTCGGGGTGCGCCGCGTGATTCCCCTGCTCACCGAGCGCACCGTGGTGCGGCCCGAGCCGGACCGCTGGGCCGCCCGGCTCACCCGCTGGCAGCGCGTGGCGCGGGAGGCCGCCCAGCAGAGCGGCCGGGCCGCGGTGCCGGAGATCACGCCGCCCCGCGCCCTCTCCGGCTGGCGACCCGATGCCGAGGCCGACGGCCTCCTGATCTGCTTCTGGGAGGAAGAGCCGCGCGGGCTCGAGGGGCGGCTGCCCGCCGGTCCGTGTTCGGCCGCCACCGTGATCGTGGGCCCGGAGGGTGGCCTCACCGCGGCCGAGGTGGGCGGGCTGATCGACGCGGGCGCGCTGGTGGCGGGGCTCGGCCCGCGCGTGCTCCGGACCGAGACCGCGGGCGCGGTGGCGGTGGTGCTGCTGCAGGCCCGCTACGGCGACCTGGGCCGCGCCTGACGTGGAGCTGACCGCGACCGGGGCCACGCTGCCGGAGGCGTTCGCCCGGATCGCGCTCGCCCTCTTCGCGACCGCGGTGGATCCCGCCACCATCGGCGACACGGACGTTCGCGAAGTCCGGGCGCACGGCGTCGCCGCGACCGGCCTGCTCCACGCCTGGCTACAGGAGTGCCTCTACGTGCACGAGGTGGAGGGCTTCGCGTGCCGGGCGCTCGAGTTCGTGGTGTTCGACACCACCACCGCGGCGGGGGGCGAGGCGCTTCGGCTCCATGCCATTCTCCGCGGCGAGGAGATCGATCCGGCCCGGCACCGGATCCTGGCCGCAATCCGCAACGTGTCGCGGGACGGCCTCGCGGTGGAGACCGGATCGTGGGGGTTCCGGCTGAAGGCCGAGCTGGAGCTCTAGTGTTGCGAAACTGACACAGGGTCGGCTCGTCGGGTGTGTCTTTCCTGCAACCGACTGCATAGCGATGGGCTTGCGATATGTCAGTAATAGACAATTAAATTACATAGTTGACACCTCGGACGCGCCGTGGCATCTGGCTTGCCTACTATAGCCGCGGTCATGGATCTCCAGCAGACTCTCAGGCAGCCGGTCACCCTCACGGGCATCGGTCTGCACTCGGGCGAGCCGGTCGAGATGACGGTCTCGCCCGCCGGCGCCGACACCGGCATCCTGTTCCGGGCCGCCGACGGCACGCTGATCCCGGCCAACGCCGACCATGTGGTGGACTCGAACTCCGCGACCACCGTCGGCGCCTTCGGGGTGCGGGTGCGGACCATCGAGCACCTCATGGCCGCGGCCGCCGCGCTCGGCATCGACAACGCGGTGATCGACATCGAGGGGCCGGAAGTACCGGCGGCGGACGGCAGCGCCAAGCCGTTCATGGATCTGCTGCGCTCGGGAGGCCGCGCGAGCCTGCCGGCGCCGCGCCGGCCGATCGTGCTGACGGAGCCGATCCGCGTGGGGAGCGAGAGCCGCTGGCTCGAGGTGATGCCCGCCGACTCGCTGCGCATCAGCTACACGCTCGACAACAACCACCCGATCATCGGGCTGCAGGTGGGTACCTACGGCATCACCGAGGACGTGTTCGATCAGGAGCTGGCCGCGGCCCGTACGTACGGCTTCCTCCGCGACGTCCCGGCGATGCGGCAGAACGGCCTGGCCCGTGGCGGCTCGCTCGAGAACGCGGTGGTGGTAGGCAAGCGCTCGGTGCTGAACGACAGCCTGCGCTACCCCGACGAGTTCGTGCGGCACAAGATCCTGGACCTGGTCGGCGACCTGTTCCTCCTGGGCCGCCCGCTGCGGGCGCTGGTGGTCGGGCGCAACGCGGGCCACGCCCTGAACTACCAGCTGGTGGCCGCGATCCAGAAGGCGGTCGCCGCCGACCGGCGCCGCTCCATCGCCCGAGTCGTGCGGTCGGTGGTACCCGCCCCGGTGGTCAGCACCGGTGACGGCTTCCTCCCGGGTGTGGCCGCCCTCTAGGCCGGCCACCCGCCCCGCGCCCCCCCTCCCCCGGCTCTCACCCGCGTCGGCCATCCGGCCGGCCCGAACCGGTGCCCACACCGGGCCCGACGCTATAATGGTCCCTCTTGGCCATGGGAGCTCGCGGTCGCCCGTTCCGCTTCATCCTGCTCGGCGGGAGCCTGCTCGGCGCCCTCCTGCTGGGGCCGCCGTCGGGGCCGGATCCGGTCGGGGCCGAGGTGCGGATCAGCAACCTGTCGGTCTTCCTCAACGACTACGACGTCACGGTCTCGGTGGTCCTCTTCGGCGCGGTGCCCGACTCGCTCCATGAGTCCATCCACACCGGCATCGCGGCCCACGTGCGCTACTACGTCGAGCTGTGGCAGTACTCCCGGATGGGCGTGGACCGGCGGCTGCAGGCGCGCACCGTCGAGCGCCAGCTCACCTACAACGTGTTGACCAAGGAGTACAAGGTCGCGCCGCTCAAGGGCGAGACCCGCGAGCCGTTCCTCACCAAGGACCTGCGCGAGGCCCAGCGGGTGATCTCCGAGCTGCGGGTGGGCCAGCTCGCCCCGGTGGCCGCGCTCGACAAGCAGGGGCTCTACTACGTGCGGGTGCGCTCCGACGTCTCCCTCGGTGGGGTCAACTCCTGGTTCGCCCGCATGACCGGCGAGGCCGAGGAGACCCCGTGGGTGCAGTCGAGCCTGCTCACCCCGGTGCGCAACCAGTGACGCCGCTCGGCCGCCGCCCCGCGCGTCTCGACGAGCAGGAGAAGCGCAAGCGCAACCTGCTCATCATCGCGGGCATCCTAATACTATTGGTGGTGGCCACCGTGTTCGAGGTGGGCATCCGCGCGCCCCAGATCCCGTTCGCCTCGAACCTCATCGTCTTCTTCCTCTTCAACCTGAACCTGATCGTCTTCCTGCTGCTGCTGGTGCTGCTGTTCCGCAACCTGGTCAAGCTCTCCTTCGAGCGCCGCCAGAAGATCATCGGCTCCCGCTTCAAGGCCAAGCTGGTCCTCACCTTCCTGGCCCTCTCGCTGGTCCCCGGCATCCTGATCTTCCTGATCGCGTCGAACTTCATCACCACCTCCATCGAAGGCTGGTTCAAGCCCCAGGTCGAGCGGCCGCTCGATCAGGCCATGGAGGTGGCCCAGACCTACTACCAGAGCCTCGAGTCGACCGCGCTCCGCCACGGGCGCTACATGGCCAAGGTGGTCGAGCGCGACGGACTCCTCGCCGAGAGCAAGCGCGAGGCCCTCGCCGGCTACCTGACCGAGCAGCAGGAGCGGCTCGGGGTGGCCGCGATCACCATCTTCAACCGCGAGGGGCAGGAGCTGGTCCACGTCAAGAACCCGGTGCTGGCCAAGGTGCCGACCCGCGAGGCCAACAGCGAGCACGTGAAGCAGGCCCTGGGCGGCCAGGAGATCACCACCGTCCACGAGCTCGACAACGGCGACATGATCCAGGCCATGGTGCCGATACGCGACGCGGACCAGGCGGTCAGCGGGGCGATGGTGGTGGCGATCCACGTGCCGCAGCGCCTCGAGGCCCGCCTGCGCAACATCAGTCAGGCCTTCCAGGAGTACAAGCAGCTCCGCCTCCTCAAGAACCCGATCAAGGGCATCTACATCCTGCTCTTCCTCCTGATGACCCTGATCATCGTGTTCTCGGCCACCTGGTTCGGCCTCTACCTGGCGCGCGGGATCACCGAGCCGATCCAGATGCTGGCCGAGGGGACCCGGGAGGTGGCGGCGGGCAACCTCGGCTACAAGGTGGAGGTGCGCGCCGACGACGAGATCGGGATCCTGGTCGACTCGTTCAACCGGATGACCGGCGACCTCGCCGCGTCGCAGTCGAAGCTCGAGGAGACCTACCGGGATCTCCAGGCCAAGCACTCGGAGATGGAGGAGCGCCGCCGCTATACCGAGACGGTGCTGGAGGCGGTCGCCACCGGCGTCGTCTCCCTCGATCCCGACGGCCGCGTCACCACCATCAACGGGGCCGCCGAGCGCCTGCTCGGACTCGACGCGGTGACCGTCCACGGCCACCCCGCGACCCGCGTGTTCCGCTCCCCCGAGTACGTGGAGATCGACGCGCTCATCCAGCGGATGGGTCGGGTCCGTGAGGGCATGCTCGACCGCGAGGTGCACCTGCGGCGGGACGGCCAGGCGGTGGCGCTGCTCGCCTCCGCCACCGCGCTGCGCGGGCCGGACGGCGGCTACGTGGGCATGGTGCTGGCCTTCGACGACCTCACCGAGCTGCTCAAGGCCCAGCGGCTGGCCGCCTGGCGCGAGGTCGCCCAGCGCATCGCCCACGAGATCAAGAACCCGCTCACCCCCATCCAGCTCTCGGCCCAGCGCCTGCGGCGCCGCCTCTCCTCCGACCGGAGCCCGGACGAGAAGCGGCTCCTGGACGAGGCCACCGGCACCATCATCCAGGAGGTGGACGGGCTGCGGCAGCTCGTCGACGAGTTCTCCCGCTTCGCCCGCATGCCCGCGCTGAGCCCGAAGCCGACCGACCTCGCGCGGCTACTGGAGGGGGTGGTGGTGCTCTACCGCGAGTCGCACCCGAGCCTCGCGATCCGCACGGTCTTCTCCCCCGACCTGCCCCCCATCGAGGTCGACCCGGATCAGATCAAGCGCGCGGTCCTCAACCTGGTGGACAACGCGGTGGAGGCGGTCGGCGGCACCGGCGAGGTGGTGGTGCAGACGGTGTGGCTGCCCGAGGCCCACCGGGTCCGCATCGTGGTCGCCGACGACGGCCCCGGCATCGCGCCCGAGGACCGCGACCGCCTCTTCGTGCCCTACTTCTCCACCAAGGCCACCGGCATGGGGCTCGGCCTGCCGATCGTCCACCAGATCATCTCCGATCACGGCGGCACCATCCGGGTCGAGGACAACGCGCCGCACGGCAGCCGCTTCGTCATCGAGCTGCCCGCCGGGCGGCCGGTGGCCGCGCCGGTGCAGGCTTAAGGCGAGGGCGGCGATGCCGGGCGAGCACATCCTGATCGTGGACGACGAGCGGGCGATCCGCACGACTTTGAGGGGTGTGCTCGAGGACGAAGGATATCGAGTGACCGCGGTGGGCTCGGGCGAGGAGGCGATCGCCCGGCTGCAGGAGGAGACACCCGACGTCATCTTCCTCGACATCTGGATGCCGGGCATCGACGGGCTCGACACCCTCGCGGAGATGAAGCGGGTGCGGCCGGAGACCGCGGTGGTCATGATCTCCGGCCACGGCACCATCGAGACCGCGGTCAAGGCCACCAAGCTCGGGGCCTACGACTTCATCGAGAAGCCGCTCTCGCTCGAGAAGACCCTCCTGATCGCGACCCGCGCCCTCGATCACACGCGCCTCGAGCGCGAGAACCGCAACCTGCGGGCCCAGCTCGAGCGCGGCCAGGAGATCGTGGGCCAGAGCGCGCTCATCGAGCACCTGCGGCAGCAGATCGCGATCGCGGCGCCCTCGAGCGGGCGCGTGCTCATCCAGGGCGAGAACGGCTCGGGCAAGGAGCTGGTGGCCCGCGCGATCCACGCGCTCTCCGCGCGCCGCGACGGGCCCTTCGTCGAGGTCAACTGCGCGGCGATCCCGGAGGAGCTGATCGAGTCCGAGCTGTTCGGCCACGAGCGCGGTGCGTTCACCGGGGCGGTGGCGCGGCGGCGGGGCAAGTTCGAGCTGGCCGACCAGGGCACGCTGTTCCTCGACGAGATCGGCGACATGAGCCTCAAGACCCAGGCCAAGGTGCTGCGCGCCCTGGAGGAGCAGGCGTTCGAGCGGGTGGGCGGCAAGGACACGATCCGAGTCGACGTGCGGGTCCTGGCCGCCTCCAACCAGAATCTTACCGAGCGCATCGCGGCGGGCGGGTTCCGCGAGGATCTCTACTACCGCTTGAACGTCATCCCGATCGAGGTGCCGCCCCTCCGCCAGCGGAAGGAGGACCTGCCGGCCCTCGTCGCGCACTTCGTGACCGTGTTCTCGGCCGAGAACGGCAAGCGCCCCAAGACGGTCTCGGTCGAGGCCCTCGCCTACTTCCTCTCCTACGACTGGCCGGGCAACGTGCGCGAGCTGCGCAATATGGTGGAGCGGCTCGTGATCATGAGCCCGCGCGACGTCATCGGGCCGGAGGACCTGCCGCCCCCGCTGCGTCCCCGCGACGCGGAGCCGCCCGCCGACGACGCCCAGCGCGAGCGCACGCTCAAGGAGGCGCGCGAGGCCTTCGAGCGCGCCTTCATCCTGAGCGAGCTGCGGGCCAACGAGTGGAACATGACCCGCACCGCCGAGCGTCTGGGCATCGAGCGCAGCCACCTCTACCGCAAGCTCAAGGCTTACGGCATCTCGGCGCCCAAGTAGACCGGTGAGCGGCCGCCGGGGTTGCCTCGTCCGCCTGAGCGCCCACCTCGCCCGGCGGCTCGAAGGGACCGAGGGCGCGCGCGGCCGCGTGCACTCGGTCTTCGCGCGGGCCGTCAACGTCCAGTGGGGCGACGGGAGCCTGCTCGCGCTGCACGGGCCGGGCCCCCTGCTCGCGCCCTTCGCGGCCGCCGTCGACGACGGGGCGCGGCTGGGCGCTCTGCGACCGGACATGATCGTCACGATCGAGTCCGGCCGGCTCCTCGCGCCGGGCCTCGGCCTGTCGTGGGAGGGCGCCCAGCGCGTCGACTGCGCTCTCGCGGGTCCCCGTCCGGGCTGCGCGGGTGCCTTCGCGGCTCCGGTGGGCGCGTTGCCACCTCACGCGCCCGGCCTCGACTCCGCGCTCGGGCGCGACGCCCGCGCGGCGCTGGCCGCCGGCATCGCCGCACGCGACGGGGCCCGGCTGATGGCGGGGGCCCGCGCACTGCTGGGGCTCGGCGAGGGCCTCACGCCCGCCGGCGACGACTGTCTGGTCGGCGCGCTCGCGGTGCTGCACGCGGTCGACGCGGGCGTGCTCACCCAGCCGGGTGTCGCCGCCTCGATCGCCTCCGACGCGGCGGCGCGTACGACCACGATCGCCCGCGAGTTCGTCCTGCACGCCCTCGCCGGGCGCTTCTCCGAGCCGGTGCTGGCGGTGTTGCGTGCGCGGTCGCGCGACGAGGCCGGGCGCGCGGCCGCGCAGCTCGCCGCAGCGGGCGGCACGTCGGGCGCCGACACCCTGCACGGCATGCGGCTCGCCTGGGACGCCCTCGCCGCCTGAGCCATGGCCCAGGCCACCGTCGTGACCCGCGGCGCCTACCACGACTCGGTGGCGCTGCTCACGCTGGCGCGCGCGCTCCGCGCCCGGCCCGGGGTGCGCGAGGCGGCGGTGGTCATGGGCACGCCCGCCAACCACGACCTGCTGGCCCAGGCCGGTCTGCTGACCGACCTGGCCCGCACCGCGACTGCGAACGACCTGATCGTGGTGGTGGAGGCCGAGACCGCGGCCGGCGCCGAGGCCGCGGCCGGGGCGACGGCGCCGCTGCTGGCCGAGGGCGCGCCGGGTGGGGCGCGCGGCGGCCGGGCGCGACCGCGCACCATCGCGGGCGCGGTCCGTCAGATGCCCGACGCCAACCTGGCCCTGATCTCGGTGCCGGGCGCGTTCGCGGCCGCGGAGGCGCGCGCCGCGCTCGGGGCCGGGCTCCACGTGATCCTCTTCAGCGACAACGTCGCCCTCGCCGACGAGATCGCGCTCAAGCGCCAGGCCCTCGCCCAGGGGCTCCTCCTGATGGGCCCGGACTGCGGCACCGCGTACGTGGCGGGTGTGCCGCTCGGCTTCGCCAACGCGGTGCCGCGCGGCCCGGTCGGCCTCGTGGCCGCCTCCGGCACCGGCCTGCAGCAGGTGGCCACGCTGCTGGCCGGGCGCGACCGCGGCGTCTCCCACGCCATCGGCGTCGGGGGCCGCGACATGAGCGAGGCGGTCGGCGGGCTCATGACCCTGGCCGGGCTCGAGCGCTTGGGCGACGACGCGGGCACCGAGGTGATCGTGGTGGTCGGCAAGCCGCCCGCGCCCGCGGTCGGAGAGCGCGTCCGCGCGGCGCTCGCCGGGATCGGCAAGCCCGCGGTGGTCTGCCTGCTGGGCCGCGACGTGACGACGCGCACCGAAGGCGCGCTCACGACGGTGGCGACGCTCGAGGACGCCGCGCTCGCCGCCGACGCGGCGCTCGGCCACGCGGCCTGGCAGCCGCGTCCGTTCTCGGCGCCCGACGTGCCGGGCCGGATCGGGGAGGCCCGCCGCGCGCTGGGCGCCGGCCAGTCCGCGGTGCGCGGCCTCTTCGCGGGCGGCACGCTGGCTCACGAGAGCCTCCTCATCCTGGAGGCGCTGCTGGGTCCGGTGGCCTCCAACCTGACCGGCGGGCGGGGCCGTCATCGCGTGCTGGATCTGGGCGCCGACGAGTTCACGATCGCCCGCGCGCATCCGATGCTCGATCCGACGATTCGCGTGGAGATGATTGGGCGCGCGGGCGAGCAGGGCGACCTCGCGGTGCTGCTGCTCGACGTGGTGCTCGGCCACAGCGCCACCGCCGACCCGGCCGGCGACGTGGCCCCCGCGATCGCGGCGGCCCGGGCCGCGGCGCGGGCGGCCGGCCGCGGCCTCGCGGTCGTGGCCTCGGTGGTGGGCACCGCCCGCGATCCCCAGGGGCTCGCCGCGCAGGTGGCGCGGCTCGAGGCCGCCGGGGTCTGGGTGCTGCCGTCGAACGCCCAGGCCGCGCGCGCCGCCGCCGCGATCGCCGGCGGTGAGCCGGTCCTCGACCGCCTGCTGGGCCCGGGAGCGCGCCGGTGACCGTGCCCGATCCGGCGCGCGCGCTGCTCCACGACGGCCCCCGCGTGATCAACGTGGGCCTGGAGAGCTTCGCGGCCGATCTCGAAGCGCGCGGCGTCCCCCTGCTCCACGTGGGCTGGCGGCCGCCCGCGGGCGGCGACGCGGCCGCGACGCGCCATCTGGATGCGCTCGCGGAGCCTCGCGTGGCCGCGATCATCCGGACCGCGAACCAGACGGTGCTGGAGACGCTCGCCGCGGCCCATCCGGTGCTCGTCGACTGCCGGCCCGCGCGCGAGGCGATGGGCCTCGAGGAGCGCGTGGTGCTCCACGCGGGGCCGCCGCTCGCCTGGGCGCGGGCGTGCGCGACCATGCAGGCCGCGGTCCTGTGCGCGATCCGGTACGAGGGCTGGGCGCCGGACGACGCGGCGGCCCGCGCCCTCGTCGAGCGCGGCGCGGTGACCCTGGCCCCCTGCCACGGGCGCGGCGCGGTCGGGCCGATGACCGGGCTCATCACCGCCTCGATGCCGGTGTTCGTGGTGGAGAACCGCGCCGCCGGCAACCGGGCCTTCGCCACCATCAACGAGGGGCTCGGCGCGGTGCTCCGCTTCGGGGCCAACGACGAGCGGGTGATCCGCCGGCTCGAGTGGCTCGCCGCCGAGGCGGGCCCCGTGCTCGGCGCCGCGCTGCGCGCTGCTGGCGGGGTGGACCTGCGCGCCCTCATGAGCCAGGCCCTGCGCATGGGCGACGAGATGCACCAGCGCAACATGGCGGCCTCCGCGCTCCTCGCCCGCCTCCTGATGCCAGCGATCGCGCGCGCCGCCGGCGACGCCGCGGTCATCGCCCGGCTCGCCGAGTTCATCGGCGGCAACGATCAGTTCTTCCTCAACCTGGCCATGGCCGCGGGCAAGGCGGCCACCGACCCGGCCGTGGGGCGCGCGGGCTCCACCCTCGTGGTGACGATGGCGCGCAACGGCACCGACTTCGGCATCCGGGTGGCGGGGCTCGGCGACCGCTGGCTCACCGCGCCGGTCAACACCCCGAGCGGGCTCTACTTCGCGGGCTTCGGGCCCGCCGACGCCAACCCCGACATCGGCGACAGCGCGATCGTGGAGACCATCGGCCTCGGCGGCTTCGCGATGGCCGCCGCGCCGGCGGTGGCCGGCTTCGTGGGCGCGGGCGGCCTGCGCGAGGCCATCGCGGTCACCGAGGAGATGGCGGAGATCGCGGTCGGCGAGCATCCGCACTTCCGCATCCCCACCCTCGACGACCGCGGCGCGCCGCTCGGCATCGACGTGCGCCGCGTGGTCGAGACCGGCATCGTCCCGCTCATCAACACCGGCATCGCGGGGCGCCGGCCGGGCGTAGGGCAGATCGGCGCGGGCACGGTGCGTGCGCCCCTGGCCTGCTTCACGGAGGCCCTGGCCGCGCTGGCCGAGACGCTGGCGGTCCGATGACCGCGCCGCTCGATCTCCTGCTGCGCGAATGCCGGCTGCCCGACGGGCGCGTCACCGACATCGGCTGCCGCGACGGGCGCATCGCCCTACTCGGGAGCCTCGCGGGGCGCCCGGCCGCGCGGGAGATCGCCGGCGAGGGCCGCGTGGTCACGCCGGGGCTGGTCGACGCCCACATCCACCTCGACAAGGCGCTGCTCAGCGACCGGGCGCCGAGCCGCGAGGGCTCGCTGGCCGAGGCCCTGCGGGTGACCGCGGAGGCCAAGCGCGGCTTCACCCGCGACGACATCCTGGCGCGGGCGCGCCGCACGCTCGACATGGCGGTGCGGCAGGGCACGACCGCGATGCGCAGCCACGCCGAGATCGATCCCATCGTGGGGCTGATGGGCTTCGAGGCGCTCGCGACCCTCAAGCGCGAGTACGCGCCCGCCATCGATCTGCAGCTCTGCGCCTTCGCGCAGGAAGGCATCCTGAAGTCTCCCGGCACCGAGGCGCTGCTCCGCGAGGCCCTGCGCGCGGGCGCCGACCTGGTGGGCGGTGTCCCCTACGTCGACCCCGACCCGCGCCGTCACGTCGACATCGTGTTCGATCTCGCGGCCGAGTTCGGCGTCGACGCCGATTTCCACGCCGACTTCTTCGACGAGCCCCAGCACCTGCACGCGCGCTACATCGCGGCCGAGACGGTGCGGCGCGGCTGGCAGGGCCGGGTGGCCCTCGGGCACATGAGCGAGATGGCCGCCCTGCCGCCGGACGAGCAGGACGCCCTGGCCCGCGAGCTCGCCGGGGCCGGCGTGGCGGTGATCGTGTTGCCCGCCACCGATCTGTACCTGATGGGCCGCAAGGACGTGCGATCGCCGCGGCGCGGGCTCGCGCCGGTCAAGCGGCTGCTCGCGGCGGGCGTCACGGTGGCGGCCGCGACCAACAACGTGCAGAACGCGTTCACCCCGGTGGGCACCGCGGGCCTGCCCCTCATGGGCTTCCTCCTGAGCGTGGGCGCGCACATGGGAACGGACGCGGAGCTGGGGCAGGTGCTGGAGCTGCTGACCACCCAGCCGGCCCGGATCCTCCGAATCTCCGACTACGGCCTCGGGGTGGGCTCGCGCGCGGACCTGGTGGTGTGGGAGGCCGAGCGCGCGGAGCAGGTCGTGAGCGCGCAGCGGCCCTGCCGCCTGATCGTGAAGGCGGGGCGGGTCACCGTCGAGCACGCGCGATCGGTCCGCGAGCCCTGGCGCGCGGCCCCCTAGCCCTCCCGCGCCACCTTGTCGGACCGCGACGGGGTGGCGTATGATGGCGGCCGTCGCGGCGCACCATCGACCACCTGGAAGGAGTCGCCCATGCGCATCGTCACGATGTTCACGGCCCTGCTGACCCTGCTCGCGCTGATGCTGCCCGTCCGTGCCTACGCGGGCGGCGCCTTCGCGCTGCCCCCGGTCGCGTGCACGATCATCATCGTGATCCTGGTGATCGTGATCATCTACCTGTGGTTCACCCGGCGGCGCTAGCCGCCTAGCCGTCGAGCGGCGCGTCCCCGCGGTCGCGGGACGTCGCCGCGTCCAGCCTCAGTCCTTCCGTCTCCGCCCGGGCGAGCCAGAAGCGCATGCCCATCTGGCGGAACAGCGCGGTGGCGGCCTCGAGCTCCGGGGCCGCCGCGGCCGCGTGGCCCGCACGCCGGTGGAGCTCGGCGAGCGCGAGACGGCCGCGGGCCACCAGCGGCCGCATCGAGATCTCCTCGGCGAGCGTCACCGAGGCGCGCAGATGGCGCTCGATCGCCTCCAGCTCACGCGGCTCGCGGCGCGCCGCCACCGCTCCCAGCAGGTGCAGCGCGGCCGCCTCGTCGCCGCGCTGGCCGCGCCCGCGGGCCATCGCGAGGGCGCGGCTGCCGGAGACGAACGCGTCGTCGGGGCGCCCGGCCAGGAGGTGCGCCTCGCCCAGCAGCACGTGTGAGCTCGACTCCGCCACCCGCAGGTGGATGGACTCGGACAGGACGAGGGCCTCCTGCAGGAGCGCGGTTCCCTCGGCCGCGCGCCCCATCAGCGCGTAGGCCGAGCCCAGCGCGCGCATCACCTGCGGCAGCAGGCGGGTCAGTCCCGCGCCGCGGGCCGCGCCGAGCGCCCGATCCAGCAGCATGGTGGCGGAGTCGAGGTCGCCGCGGACCCCGTAGAGATAGCCGAGGCCCCAGCACGCGGAGACGAGCGTGTAGGGGCGGTCGATCTCCTCCGCGAGACGGACCGCCTCGCGCCCGACCGCGATGCCCTCGTCGAACTCCCCGATTTCGGCGAGGCAGCGGGCGAGCCAGCCCAGCGAGACCGCGCGGAATCCCGCCGGCGTGCCGGCCTGGGTCGGGCCGAACCCGCCCGGAGCGGGCTCGTCGCGCGGGAACTCGGCGGCGCGCCGCTCGTGCTCGGCGGCGCGGCGGTAGTCCCCGAGGGCGTGCAGGGCCATGCCGAGATACTGGTCGGCGGCCAGCCGCAGGGGGAAATCGTCGACGGTGCCCGCGATCTCGTGCGCCCGCTGGATCAGGGCCGACGCCTCCCGGAAGTGACCGATCTGCCGGCTGTACTCTCCGAGGTGCATCGACACCCATCCCCGGCGGCGCGCGTCGCCGAGCTGATCGGCCAGGGTCTCGGCCTCGCGGAGCCGGCCGTGCATCTTCTCGAGCTCGCCGATGGCGTAGAGCGAGCCGCGCAGCTCGAGGCGCAGATCGACGGCCAGCGCGCGGGTGCCGGCGTCCGTCGGCAGGTGAGACAGGGCACCGAGCGCCTGCTCGAGCCAGGCCACCGCCTCGCGATGGGCGTAGCGCTGCTGCGCCTTGCCGCCGGCCTGCCGCGAGTAGCGGACCGCGCGATCCCACACCTCGCCCCGGTAGGTGTGATGGGCGAGGCGGTCGACGTCCTCGATCAGCCGCTTGGGCTGCAGCCGCTCGATCGCGCCGGCGATGCGCGCGTGGAGCGCGCGGCGGCGCGCCTGCGAGAGGCTCCCGTAGGCCACGTCGTGGGTGAGCACGTGCCGGAAGGTGTACTCGAAGTCGGGGAAGAGCCGCGACTCGTAGAGGAACTCGCCGGCCTGCAGCGCGGCCAGGTCGCCCGGAAGATCCGCGTCCGCCTCCTCCACGATCTCCTGGAGCAGCACCAGCGGCACGTCCATGCCCACCACCGCGGCCGACTGGAGCAAGCGCTTCGCCCCGTCCGGCAGGCGGTCGATGCGGGCGGCCAGAATCGCCTGCACGGTGGGCGGGATCTGGAGGGCCTCGATGAGGCGCGCCTGCCGGTAGCCGCCGGGCTCGCCCGCGAGCACGCCCACCTCGCTCAGGGTGCGGACCGTCTCCTCCAGGAAGAACGGGTTGTGGTCGGTCAGCTGGACGAGCAGGCGCTTGAGGGACCGCAGGCTGGGATCGCTCCCGAGCAGCGTCTGGAGGAGCTCGTCGGTGGTGTCGGCCGGGAGCGCCTCCATCCGGAACTGGGTGCAGGTCGGCAGATTGGCCCAGCCGTGGCTGTACTCGGGCCGGTACGTGACCACCAGCAGCAGGCGCGCGGTCGCCAGGCTCGCCACCACCTCGTCGAGAAAGGTCTGGGTCTCGGGGTCGATCCAGTGGAGGTCCTCGCACAGCAGGACCACCGGCCGGCGCACGCTCTCGCGCACCAGCAAGATCCGCACCCCGTCCAGCGCGCGCCGCCGGCGCTGGGTCGGATCGAGATCGGCCCACTGCGGATCGTCGCTCGGCACGTCGAGGAGCCAGAGGAGTGCGGCGTGGAAGCGCGCCAGCCCGGGGTCGAGCGCCATCAGCTGCTCCGCGACCTTCTCCCGGATCCGCGGATGGTCGTCGCGGCCCTCGATCCCGAAGTAGTGCTTGAGGAGGTCGACCACCGGCGAGTAGCTGGCGCCCCGGCCGTACGACACCGCGCCGGTCTCGAGCACGACCCACTCCCGCGCCTCAGGGGAATGGGTGAACTCGTAGCAGAGGCGCGACTTGCCGACCCCGGCCTCGCCCAGGATCGCGACGAGCTGGCCGTGCCCGGCGCGCGCGCGGCCCATCGCGACCACCAGGTGGCCCATCTCGGTGGCGCGGCCCACGAACCGGGTCAGGCCCCGCGCCGCCGAGGCGCGCAGGCGGGACCGCGCGGGGCCCGCGCCGGTGAGCTCGTAGACCTCGACCGGCCCCGCGAGCCCCTTCACCGGGGTCGGCCCGAGCGGCGTCACCTGGACGAAGCCCTCCGCGAGCGCGAGGGTGCCGGGAGTGAGCAGGATGCGGCCCGGATCCGCGAGCTGCTCCATGCGCGAGGCGAGATGGGTGGTCTGGCCCACCGCGGTGTAGTCCATCCGCAGGTCGCTGCGGATGGTCCGCACGATCACCTCGCCCGAGTTCAGCCCGACCCGGATCCGCACCGCGACCCCGAGCGACTGCCGCACCTCCTCCGCGTAGCGCTTGATC
This sequence comes from Candidatus Methylomirabilota bacterium, assembly GCA_035948165.1. Lineage (GTDB taxonomy): Bacteria > Methylomirabilota > Methylomirabilia > Rokubacteriales > CSP1-6 > CAMLFJ01. Next base: position 185 of record DASZJM010000509.1, on the reverse strand, counting down.
GCCTCCTGCATCTGCAGCGCCGCGTAGCAGCCGCGCGTGGCGTGGTCCTCGTGGGCGAGCGGGGCGCCGAAGAGGGCCATGATGCCGTCGCCCATCACCTGGTTCACGGTGCCCTCGTAGCGGTGCACCGCGGCCATCATGAGCTGCAGCACCGGGTCGAGGACCCGGCGCGCCTCCTCCGGATC
>DASZJM010000508.1:0-9269 GCA_035948165.1 Candidatus Methylomirabilota bacterium | reverse complement strand
ACCGATGCCCCGCACCGGCAGAGCGCGAAGCGCGGCCCTCGCGCGCTCGTATCGACCTTGTTGCCGTTCACGTCGACCACTTCGACGTCGCCCTCTACCAGGTACGGACCGTTCGGACGGATGCTGATCTTGACGGCCATCGCCACACCCCCTCGAGAGATTTACCGCCGACACCATAGCACGGGTGAAGACCCTGACGCCCCCGGTCGGGGAATCGTGCGAGGTCAGCGAACCGTGAGGATGGAGCGGACGCGCTCGAGCAGCGCGTCGATGCCGAGCGGCTTGGCGAGGACCACCGCCGCGGTCGTCTGCAGGAACTCCGAGTCGGTCGGGCTATCGCCGTACCCGGTCATGAAGAGCACCACCGGTCGCGGCGCCCCCAGCTGCGCGACGGCGCGGAAGACCACCTTCCCGTCGACGTCCGGCATCCGCACGTCGCAGACGACGAGGTCGTACTCGATCCGGGCGAGGCGGTCCAGGGCCGCCTGGCCGCTGTAGACGGCGTCCGCCTCGTGCCCATCATTTTTGAGCACCGCCTGCACCAGTTCCGCGACCTCGGGCTGGTCGTCCACCACGAGGATGCGGGCCATGCGGTCAGCCCAGCGCCGGCGGCGAGCTCGTGAAGGGGGCGCTGCCGAAGGCGATCTCGACCTGCTCCCGGATCCACGACCATTCCCACAGCACGTCGCCCTTGCAGACCGCGCAGTAGGCGGCGCCCTTCACGGCCGACAGCAGGGGCAACCCGCAGGACGGGCAGCGCTCCCCGGGCGCGGCCATGGCCGCTTCCTTCGCCTTGGGCAGGACGGTGGCGAGCCGGGCCCGGCGCTCGGTGGCGAGCTCGGCGCCGCGCTCGGCCTCGAGCCAGTCCGGCACCTTGAGCTCCGCGGGATCCCACCGCACGGCGCCGTCGGCCGTCTTCAGGGGCTCGGCCGTGCGCGGGTGCAGGTACTCGTGGATACGGAGGTTGAGGTACTGCAGGAGCGGCGTCGCGCGGTAGATGGCCTGGGCGTCGCGGTCGTTGCGGCCCTGGAGCGCCCGATCGAGGCGCTGGGCGAACTGCTCGAGGAAGGTGAACGTGGCCTTCCTCTTTTTCTTCTTCTCCTGGACCGCGGCCGAGACGGACTGAAGCCCCTCGCGGACCGCGCGCAAGGTATCCTCGTCGCCCTGCCGCAACAGGCGCTTGGCATCCTTGACGAGGTCCTCCCCGACTCCCATGAGGGCGGAGGCCTGGGCCGCGGTCAAATAGGGGGAATTCCCCGTATTACCCCGGGGCCGGAGCTTGCACATCTCGGCCGCCACCATCGCCCGCTGGGACGTCGTGAGGTGCCGCCGGTGGAAGTTGCGGCCGAGGACGAGCTGCGCGGCGGCCCGGGGGTTTCCCTCGAAGCGCACCACCCGCGGCTCGAGCCCCAGCTCCTGACAGGCCCGGTACCGGTGCAGCCCGTCCAGGATCTTGCCCTCGTAGAGCGTGATGGGCTCGCGCTGTCCCTGCTCCCGGATGTCCTCCTTGAAGGCGGCGAACTCCGGCTCGGTCATCGGGGGAAAAACCAGCGCCAGCTCGTGGGGTTGATAACTGGTGATCATCGCGTCCCCTCCTGGTCTCCCAGCATAGGGGGTGCGGAATTCTTTCATGATACCCAACATGTGACGGGCCCCTGCTGACGCGTCGCGTCGGCATCACCGCGTCGAGGGTCGTCTTGACCACGCGGCGCCCGGCGAGCATGCTGCGGTCGAAGAACACCATCGCGGGAGGTCTTCCCATGGCGATCCAGCTCGACCACCTCATCGTCCCGTCTCGCGATCCGATCGCGTCGGCGCGCTCACTCGCCGGCCTGCTCGACGTCCCGTGGCAGGAGTCGCAGGGGCCGTTCACGCCGGTCTATGTCAACGACGCGCTCACTCTCGACTTCGCGGATCGAACGCAAGCCGAGAGCCATCACTACTGCTTCCGCGTCAGCGACGCCGAGTTCGACGCGATCTTCGGCCGCATCCAGGCGGCGCGCATCCCGTACCGAAGCTCTCCGCTCGGAGAAACCGACATGCAGATCAACCGGAGGCTCGGCGGGAAGAACCTCTACTGGCAGGACGGGGACGGGCATCTCTGGGAGATCCTCACCGTCAGCTACGCGCGTCCGGATTCGCCGCCGCTGACCGCCGGGAGCAACGCGTCTCGCTAGCGATGGCGTGAGGGGGGCACCATGCGCATCTCCAGCATCGAGCCGATCCTCGTGGACGTGCCGCTGGCGGAGCCCATTCACGGCGTGCACGGCGTCACGACCGTGCAGCGTAGCGTGCTCGTGCGCGTTACGAGCGATGACGGGGCCGAGGGCTGGGGCAACGTGGATCCCACGCCGGGCTACTCGGCGATGTCGGCGGCGGAGGTCCACGAGACGGTCCGGCGGATCGGCCCGGCGCTGGCCGGGGGGGACCCGTTCAACGTGCACCGCGCCCTCGCCGCCATGGACCGCGAGGCGCCGGGGCGCCACGAGGCCATCGCCGCGGTCGAGATGGCCCTGGTCGACCTCAAGGCGCGCGCGCTCGACCTGCCCGTCCACTCGCTCCTGGGCGGGCGCGTGAAGAACGAGGTCACATTCAACGCCTGGATCGGCACGGTGCCGCCGGACCGGGCCGCGCACGAGGCGATGGGATGGCTCGGGCGTGGCTTCCGCTCGGCCAAGATCAAGGTATCGGGCACCGCGCCCGAGGGGATCGCCCGCGTCGCCGCGGTGCGGTCGGCGGTGGGCGACCGGATGGCGCTGCGCGTCGATTTCAACGAGAGCCTGACGCGGCCGGAGGCGGTGCCGTTCATCCGGCTCCTCGAGCCCTACGACCTGACGCTGGTCGAGCAGCCCATCCCGCGCGGCGAGATCGCCGGGCTCGCCGAGATCCGCCGGGCCATCGGCATCCCGCTCATGGCCGACGAGAGCGTGACCGGCCCCGCCTCCCTGGTCGAGATCATCCGGCGCGAGGCGGCCGACCTGGTCAAGGTCAAGGTCATGAAGCAGGGTGGGCTGCTCCGCACGCTCGCGATGGTGGGGCTGGCATCCGCCGCGGGCCTGCGCGTCGTGGTCGGGCACGGCTTCGGCCTCACGCTCTCGACCCTCGCCGAGGCCACGGTGGCCGCGGTGAGCGACGCCGTCATCGATGGCTGTGAGGCGGTGGGACCGCTCAAGATGGCCGGTGACGTCGTCGTCGAGCCGGTGCGGCTCGATTCGGGCGTCATCCGGCTCGGGGATCACCCGGGTTTCGGCGCGACGGTGGACCCCGACGCGCTCAAGCGGTACCGAGTGCACCCGTAGACTAGATCTTCTTCCGAATCTCCCCGGCCGTGACCGTCGTGATCCGATCGCGATGGTCGGGACCGGTGGCCCACCTCACCTTGTACCGGCCATCCGACATCGTGACGATGACCTCGCCTTCGGTGTCTTCGGAGCTCCCGAGGAGCACGACCACGTCACCCGTCCTGATCGACGGCAGCGGCCGGGGAGTCAGCGGCGGCATGGGCGATGCCTACCAGGGGTGGAGCCACCGGTCGATCGAAAGGACTCCTGCGCCTCCCACGAGAACCGCCAGCGCCATGCCGATCAGGGCCAGGTTCATCTCGTAGCCATGCCCCTTGCCCGGCTCGAGCGCCCAGTTGAGGAAGAAGCCGTTCCGCGAGTGAACCTTGGCGACCGCCACCAGCATGACGAGGATGAGCCCGACCGCCGCGGGCCGGGCCAGCAGGCCGACGATCATCGCGAGCCCGCCGAGCAGCTCGGTGAAGGCCGCGAGCACGGTCAGCGGGGCCGGGACTCCCAGCGCTTGCTTGAAGTAGCCGATGACCCCGCGAAGCCCGGGCCCACCGAACCAGCCGAACACCTTCTGGGCGCCGTGCGCGAAGAAGATCACGCCCAGAACGACCCGCACGATGAGAAGGGACGTCGACGCGAAGGTGCCGAAGAGCATGTCCATGGCCGCTCCTCCCGCTTGCCTCATACGCTCCGGCCGGGTGGTTGTCAACGCCCACCGGGAGCGGGCGGGCCGCTCGAGGGTCGCTATCGCTCGGGGTGAGGGTCGAGCTGGGCGACGTCGAAGCGATACAAGCGCGCGGTATTCCCGCCGGCGATCTTCGCCTGCTCGTCCTCCGGCACTCCCGCCAGGATCTCGGCCAGGATCTTCCGGGACTGCGGGAACGTGGATTCGCTGTGCGGATAGTCCGAGCCCCACATCATGTTGTCGACGCCGATCGCGTCCCGCAGCCGAATGCCGACCGCATCCTCCTGAAAACTCAGGAAGACATTGCGATGGAAGAAGTCGCTCGGGCGCATGCCGTCCCGGAACCGGTACAACGCCTCCTCGTGCCGCTCGCGATACGTGTAGTCCATGCTGGAGAGCACGTGCGGAGCCCAGGCGAGCTCGAATTCCACGATGGCCACCTGCAGGCGGGGGTAGCGCTCGAAGACCCCGGAGAAGATCATGTCGCACATCGAGATGGCGGGATAGAAGGCCTTCGTCGACCGGCTGGTCGCGTCGCGAATCGTCCGCTCTCCCGCGCCGCGGATCTTCCCCTGCCGTCGCGTGGCGGTGTGCAGGCTGAGCGGCATGTCGAGCGCCTCGGCCGCGGCCCAGAAGGGCTCGTACTCGGGTTGATCGTACCGGCGGTGCTCGAGGGGATACTCCGTGATCATCGCTCCGGCAAAACCTCTCGCGGCGGCGCGCTCCAGCTCCTTGGTCCCCGCCTCGACATCGTCCAGGTTGATCATCGCGATGCCCTTCAGCCGCGCGCTGTCGACGCTGCAGAAGTCGGCGAGCCAATCGTTGTACGCCCGGAAGATGGCGGACATGAGCGACGGATCGGCCACCTTGAAATAGAAGAGGCCCTGCGAGGGATACAGCACCTCGCCGGCCACCCCATCGAGCCGCATGTCCGCCAGGTGCTGATGGGGGTCATACCCGCCCGGGTGCACGTCCTCGAAGCGGCCGAGGGAGGAGATGGTCTCGGGCGCCTCGAACCGAGCCCCCGCATTGGAGATGAGTCCGATCCCGGAGACGATCTGGTCGGCTTCGACCACGAGCTGATCGGCGCCATCGATCCGCTGCATCCGGGGCGCGCGCGGGCGGAACGCCTTGTCGATGCGAGCCGTCCACAGATCCGGCGGCTCGAACACGTGAGAGTCGGACGACAGGATGAGCGTGGGTGTCATGGCCTCTCCCCTCCGCGCCCGGCGGAGCTCGCCCGACATACTACCACCGCGGCGGTACGCTCCCGGCCCGCTGCGTGACACGCATCTTCGGCAGGCGCACGCCAACCCCGCGTGAACGCGGCCCCAGGAGCCCGCCGGCAGGTTGGCAACCAGTATGCACACATGAATTTCTGGCAGAGCCCGACATGGACATCCCCTACAAGGGCTACACGATCGTTCCGAATTCCGAGCGGCAGCCGGACGGCCGCTGGCTGCCCGTGGCGGACCTTCAGGCCGACGACCACGGAGTCCTGACGCCGCAGCCGCCGCTTCGAGCCACGCCTCGGGAGATACGCGCGACGCGCGCCGACGCGGACGTCCTGGCGGTCAAGATGGCCAAGGCGTGGATCGAGGAGCTCGAGCGTGGCGAGGCCTCCGGACGCCCGACCCGGAGCGCGGTCGCGACACCGCGAATCCCGCCGGAGCCTCGAACGACGCCCGACGCGGGGGTCAAGACCGCGCCACGAGCGAAGCGAATCGAAGCCGACACGCTCGGCTGGCCCGGCCTGCACGCGGCGGATCGCTTCACCCGCCTGCTCGCGGTCCACTCGCTCCTCGATCGGCTCGTCACGCTGGCCCTGGCCGGCCGACTGGCCGCCAACGCCGAATCCACCTCCGATGCGCTGGCCGCGCTGCCCCTGTCCTCCCGGGTGGCGCTCGCGTCGACCTCGAGCGCGGTTCCCCGCGCGGCCGCCGAGAGCATTCTGGAGATCGACCGTATGCGGAACCGGCTGGTCCACTCCACGCCGACGCCCGGAAACCCGATCTCGGACGTGAGCGGCGCCGCTGAGAGCATTCCCCCGGACGTCTATGACCGGTGCTTGCGCAAGGGATTCGAGGCCGCGCAATCCCTCATGACGGCGCTCCGGGACGCGGCGCCGGAGTGAGGAGGCACCGGAAGAACGGCGTCAGGGTCCCGCCGTGGGGGTCGCCCCTCCCGCCGCGTCGCCGGACCGGGGCTCCGTCGCCTGCCGGACCAGCTCGCCGATCCGCGCGAGGACGGTTCGGAGCTGGTCCCGCTCCATCGAGAGCGCTTCCCCCTGCTGGGCGAGCCGGAGATTCTCGGCACGCAGCTCGTCGAAGCGAGCAGCCTGCGCCCCGGCCTGTGTCTTGAGCTGCTCGATCTCCTGACCCATCGCGGCGAGGCGGCTCTGGAGCTCCCCGAGGCGTTCGATCCGTTCCTGCCAGAGGGTGAAGAGCTGCCGGCCTTCCTCGACCCACGGGGCGATGGCGACCGGGCCGGGACTCTCCGGAGGCGGCGCCGACACCACGCTCTCATACTCGCCAAACGCGCCATCCCGTCGCCGCCGCCGAGCGGCGAGCGCCACACCGGCCAGAATGACGATGACGAGAACGACGGCCACCACGAACAGCATGGCGGCGGGGTCCGCGGCGATTGCGTCTATCCACGGCTGCAGGCGAGGCATTACCCGGGCCCCTTCGAGCGACCCGGCGCGGCTCTGCTGGTGTGCTGGCGCACGTTCCCCTCCGAGTGGCCCACCTGCTTCTCCTCAGAGGGGCATACTTGATGCGGGAGTATAAGCACTCGCGGCTGCGCGGTCAAACGGACGGGAGGAGCCATGAGCCAGCGATCGACGAGCGCGGGGACGGTCTACACGGTCGGCCACTCCACCCGCACCACCCGGGAGCTCCTCGATCTGCTCCGCGCCCACGGGGTCGAGCAGGTCGTGGACGTTCGCACGCTCCCCCGCTCGCGTCATAATCCGCAGTTCAACCGGCCCGCGCTGTCGCGCGCGCTCCATGCGGCCAGGCTCGGCTACCGGCACCTGAAGGCGCTGGGCGGCCTCCGCCACGCGCGGGCGGATTCGACCAATCTGGGCTGGCGAAACGCCTCCTTTCGCGGCTATGCCGACTACATGCAGAGCGAAGACTTCGCCGCGGGCCTCGCCCGCCTCGAGGAGATCGCCGGGCACCACCCCACCGCCATCATGTGCGCGGAGGCCGTCCCGTGGCGGTGCCACCGCTCGCTGATCGCGGACGCGCTCACGGTGGCGGGGTGGCGAGTGCTCCACATCCAGAGCCGGCGGACCGCGCGACCGCACCGGCGCACGCCCTTCCTCAGGGTGCGCGGCGGGACGCTCCGCTACCCGGCCCCTACGACGTCCGTCCCTTGACGAGCAGGACCGCCGCCAGCGAACTATAATCCCGTCCGGAGGAATCCCATGCCCCCCACCACCCCCGTGAAGGCCCCGCAGGCGCTCGCCGAGACCCGACGCTGGGCCGCGCCCGGCTCGAAGTCGGCCGCGCTCTTCGCCCAGGCCCAGGGCGTGATGCCCGGCGGCAACACGCGCACGACCGTCTACATGGCGCCCTACCCGCCCTACGCGGCCTCGGGCCACGGCTGCTGGATCACGGACGTGGAGGGCGATCGCCGGCTCGACTGCCTGAACAACTACACCGCGCTGATCCACGGGCACGCCCATCCGACGATCGTCGAGGCCGCCACGCGGCGGCTGGCGCTGGGCTCGTCGTTCCCGCTGCCCACACCGGAGGAGGTCGAGCTGGCCACCCTGCTCTGCGAGCGGCTGCCGTCGGCCGAGCGCGTGCGCTTCACCAACTCGGGCAGCGAGGCGGTGATGATGGCGATCAAGGGCGCGCGGGCGTGGACGGGGCGGCCGAAGATCGCGAAGTTCGAGGGCGCCTACCACGGCTCCTACGACTACGCGGAGGTGAGCCTCTCCTCTGCGCCCGAGCAGTGGGGCAGCCTGGCCGCGCCGGCGAGCACCGCCTACTCGCGCGGCGTGCCGCCGGCGGTGCTCGACGACGTGGTCGTGCTGCCGTTCAACCACGCGGAGCTGGCCGTGGCCCGCATCGAGCGCGAGGCCAAGCATCTCGCGGCGGTGCTGGTCGACCCGATCCCGAACCGCGTGGGCCTGATCCCGGCGCGGCGCGATTTCCTGCGCGCGCTGCGCGAGGTGACGGCCGCGCACGGCATCGCGCTGATCTTCGACGAGGTGATCACGTTCCGGGTCGGCTACCACGGCGCCCAGGGCGCATTCGGCGTGACGCCCGATCTCACGACCCTCGGCAAGATCATCGGGGGCGGCTTCCCGGTGGGCGCGGTGGCTGGCCGGGCGGAGGTGATGGCGGTCTTCGATCCGACCGGCGGCAAGCCGGCGGCGCCGCACGGCGGGACGTTCAACGCCAACCCGGTCACCATGGCCGCCGGCCTGGCCGCGATGCGCCTCCTCACGCCCGAGGCCTTCACGAAGCTCGACGAGCTCGGGGCCAAGCTCCGCGGCAGCCTCGAGGCCTGCTTCAAGCGCGCGGGCGTGCCCGGCGCGGTGACCGGCCAGGGCTCGCTCTTCCGCGTGCACCCGACCGATCGCGAGCTGACCGACTACCGCAGCACGCGCACCACGCCCGAGGAGGAGGCGCGCCTCCAGCGGCTGATCCGCGGCCTCATGGAGCGCGGCGTGCTCATGTCGATCACCGGCCTCGGCTGCCTCTCCACGCCCATGGGCGACGCCGAGCTGGAGAGCCTGACCGAGACGTTCGCCGCCGTGCGGGCCAGTCCGTAGCCGCAGGCGGCCAACCCCCTCTTGACGGGGGCCCGCGTTGGGCGGATCCTCGGCCCATTCGAGCGGCCACCGCGACGCGGCGGCGGACAGTAGAGGAGCGGCATGGCGCAGATCACCCTCGGCATCGGCAGCTCGCACAGCCCGATGCTGAGCACGCCTCACGAGGCGCTCGGCGCCCTCGCCGACCTGGACCGCGCGCGCCTGCCCGAGTTCGCCGCGAAGGCGCGCGAGGGCGCGGCCCGGATCCCCCGCGAGCTCGCCGCCGAGGTGACCCGGGCCCGCCACGAGGCGACCCAGGCCGCCATCCAGCACCTCGGCGAGGTACTCGCCGAGGAGGCGCCCGACGGGGCCGTCGTGATCGGCGACGACCAGCACGAGTGGTTCGGACCCGACAACCAGCCGGCCCTCTGCATCTACTGGGGCGACTCCGTCGACAACCTGCCGCCGCCGCTCGAGAGCGTGCCGCCGGTGCGACGGCTCTCCTACTGGGGCCTGTACGGCG
>DASZJM010000507.1:0-14214 GCA_035948165.1 Candidatus Methylomirabilota bacterium | reverse complement strand
CATCGACCCGGACGCGGACGGGACGATCCAGGTGGCCGATCACCACGGCGTCGCGGGCTGGACGCTCTACGAGGGCTGGAAGTCGAAGGGCCGGCCGTGGATGACGGTGCTGCGCGGGCAGGTGCTGCTGAACCAGGGTCGCCTCGAGCAGAAGCCGGGCTACGGGCAGTTCCTCGCGCGCACCGGACCGGTGGCGCCGCTCGGCGGGACGGCCGGGTAGGGGAGAGCCGCTGGCCGCATGGACTATCTGGACCGGCTCTCCGCGTTCGTCGAGGCGGTGAGCCTGGATCGACTGCCGGAGGAGGCGGTCCAGGCGGCGCGCCTGGTGCTGCTCGACACGATCGGCGCGATGGTGGCCGGCAGCGCCCAGCCGGAGAACCGACGGCTCGCCGCCGCCATGCACGAGCGTCGGTCGCGCGCCGGCGCGACTCTCGTGGGCCACGGCAGCCGGGTGGACCCGCTGCTGGCTACGTTCGCCAATGCCACCGCCGGCGTCGCGCTCGAGGTCGACGAGGGCAGCCGTCTCGGCGGCGGTCATCCCGCGATCCACGTGATTCCGGCCGCCCTCGCGGTGGCGGAGGACACCGGTGCCGACGGGCGCCGGCTGCTCGAGAGCGTCATCGCCGGCTACGAGATCTGCTCCCGGCTCGGCAGCGCGACCACGGTGAAGCCGAACGTCCACTCTCATGGTACGTGGGGCACCATCGGGACCGCGGTGGCGGTGGCCCGGTTGGCCGGGCTCGACACGGCCTCCGTCCGATCGGTGATCAACCTCTCCGCGAGCATGAGCCCGGCCAACACCTGGACCACCGCGCTCGAGGGCGTAACGATCCGCAACGCGTATCCGGGGCGCTCGGGTCTCGAGGGTATCCTCGCGGTCGATCTCCACCGCGCCGGCTTTACCGGGCTGTCCGACGCGCCGAGCGACGTCTACGGCACGATCCTCGCGGATCGCTTCGAGCCCGAGCGCGCGCTGGACGGCCTGGGTGGCCCGCTGCGCATCCAGCAGAACTACTTCAAGCTCTACGCCTGCTGTCGCTACAACCACTTCGCGCTGGACGCGCTGCTCGCGATGACGCGGGCCGGGGAGGTGCGGGCCGAGGAGGTCGAGCGCGTGATCGTCACCACGATCCCGTTCGGCCCGCGCATGGCCGGCACCGCGCCGGCCACGATGCTGGGCGCCAAGTTCTCCATCCCGTACGCGGTGGCGGCCGCGCTCGTCCTCGGGCGCGCCGACGTATCCGCCTTCGTGGAGCCCGCCCTCGAGGATCCGCGCATCCGCGCCCTTGCCGCCCGTGTCGAGGTGCGCGTTGATCCGGAGATGTCGCCCCGGCGCGCCGACGCTCCGACCGCGCGGGTCGAGGTCGCGCTCAAGGACGGGCGCGCCCTCACCGGGGTCACCAGCGTGGTGCGCGGCGACTTCGAGGATCCGGTGCCGGCCGAGGAGGTCGTGGAGAAGTTCGTCGCGCTGACAGCGGATGTTCTTGGCGTCGGTCGGGGTCGCACCGTGGTGCAGATCGTGGACGATGTCGGCACACTCAAGAACCTGCACGACTTGACCGAGCTTCTGGCGCCGGCGAAGTCGTGAAACAGCGGTCCCTGGAGCGGCCCCTCACCCTGCCCTCTCCCCGGAGGGGAGAGGGGGAGCTAGTAGTCTTTGGGGTCGAGCAGGTCGCGGAGGCCGTCGCCGGCCAGGTTGAAGGACAGGGTCAGCGAGAAGATCGCGAGGCCCGGCCACCAGGCCATCCACGGCGCGGTCTCGAGGAACTGCTGCGCGGTGTTGAGCATGGTGCCCCAGCTCGGCGTCGGCGGCTGCACCCCCAGGCCGAGGAAGGAGAGGATGGCCTCGGCGATGATGGCGCCCGGGATCGAGACGGTCGCCTGCACGAGCAGGGCGCTCACGATGTTCGGCAGGATGTGCCGGAGGATCGTCCGCGGCCCGCCCGCCCCGAGCGCGCGCGCGGCCTGCACGTAGTCCTCCTCGCGCGTTCCGAGCACGAGCCCGCGGGTGAGCCGGATGTAGGTGGGAGTGGCCGCGAGGCCGATCGCGACGGTCGCGTTGGTGAGCGAGGCGCCCATGATGGTCACGAGCCCGATCGCCAGGATCAGGAACGGGAAGGCGAGCCAGGCGTCGGTGAGCCGCATGATGAGCTGATCGACGAGCCCGCCGCTCCGGTAGCCGGCTACGAGGCCCGCGGGCACCCCGATGGCGATGGCGAGCAGGATCGAGAACACGCCGGCCTGCATCGAGATGCGCGTGCCCCACACCACCCGCGAGAAGTTGTCGCGCCCGAGGTCGTCGGTGCCGAAGGGGTTCGCCGCGGTCGGCGCCTTGCGGATCTTGCCGTAGTCGGAGCGCTGCGGGTCCGACGTGGCGATCCACGGCGCGCCGACGGCGAGCCCCAGGAAGAAGAGCACGACCACCGCGCCCACCACCGCGGGCGGGCGCCGCCAGAGCCGGCGCCAGAGCCGCCCGGCCCGGTCAGCCGCCACCGGTGCCCCCTCCGATGCGGATGCGGGGATTCAGCAGGGAATAGGAGAGGTCGACCAGCAGGTTCACCAGCACGTAGGTGCTGGCGGTGATCAGCACCACGCCCTGCACGAGCGGGTAGTCGCGGGTGAACACCGACTCCACGATCAGCCGCCCGAAGCCGGGCACCACGAAGATCTGCTCGGTGACCACCGCGCCGCCCATGAGGGCGCCGGTCTGCAGCCCCAGGATCGTCACCACCGGGATCAGCCCGTTGCGGAAGGCGTGGCGGAAGATGACCGCGCGGCCGGCCAGCCCCTTGCTCCACGCGGTGCGGATGTAGTCGGCGCTCAGGATCTCGATCATGCTGTTGCGGGTCTGCCGCATCAGCACCGCGGCGAGCCCGGCGCCCAGCACGAAGGCGGGCATCACCATGCGCCGCAGGTTGCCCAGCAGATCTTCCCAGGGCGGCACGAAGCCGGAGGCGGGCAGCCAGTGCAGCCGAACCGACAGGAGCAGGATGAGCATGAGGCCCAGCCAGAAGCTCGGCACCGAGAGGCCGCAGAGCGACGCCGCGTTGACGAGGAAGTCCCACACCGTGTTGCGCCGGACCGCGGAGAAGACCCCGGCCGGGATCGCGATCGTGAGCGCGATCAGGAGGGAGAGGCCAGCCAGCTCCATGGTGATCGGCAGCTTGCGCGCCACCGTCCCCACCACCGACTCCCGGGTGCGGATGGACTCGCCGAGATCACCCCGCAGGGCGAGCCCGAGCCAGCGGAGATACTGCACCGGGATGGGCGTGTCGAGCCCGTACTTCTGCCGGATCTCGGCGAGCCCGGCCGCGTCCGCGTCGGTGCCGCCCATGACCCGGGCCGGGTCGCCGGGGATCATGCGGACCCCGGTGAAGACGATGAGGCTGATCACGAGCAGGGTCACGGCCGAGATCGCGACCCGCCGGACCAGGAAGTCGAGCACCGGGCCCCGCTAGTTCCAGGACACCCCCTTGATCCGGATCAGCCCGTCGGGCACCGCGTGGTAGCCCTTCAGGTTCTTGGGGAACGCCACGATGTAGTTCAGGTGATAGATGTAGAGCACGTTGCGCCGGCCGCCGGTGATCTTGTCGATCGCCTCCCGGTAGAGCTTGGCGCGCTGGGCCTGGTCGCTGATCTCTCGCGCTTTGTTCAGCAGCGCGTCGATGGACTCGTCGCACACCAGCGTGGTGTTGAGGCTGCCCCCGCAGGTCTGGAACTGGTGGATGTTGCCGTCCGGGTCGACGCGGCCGCTCCAGCCGATGGCGAAGGCCTGGAGCTTGCCGTTGTCGTCGTCGGTCAGGGCGGAGGCGAACTCGCTCGGCCGCAAGCTGATGTTGAAACCGGCCTCGCGGGCCATGCCCTGGATGACCTCGCCGAAGCGGCGCTGCTGCGGGTCGTTCACGATGGTGAGCTCGAAGGCGTAGCCGTTGGGGAGGCCGGCGGCGGCGAGGAGCTGCTTGGCCTTGGCCAGGTCGCGGCCGGGGCACTTGCGGCTCTTGTCGTAGAACGGGCTCACCGGGGCGATCGGGGTGCAGCCGGGCGTGTACTGCCCGTCCCACGCCACCTGGTTGATCGCCTCGCGGTCGAGGCTCAGGTCGAAGGCCTCGCGCACGCGCGGATCGTTGGCGAGCGGGGTGCCCAGGTCGCCGGGCGGCTGGGTCTTGCCGGTCTTGTTCCGCTGGTTGATGGTGATGCCGGTGTAGCCGAGACCGGTGACGCTCGCCACCTCGAAGCGCCCCTCCTTCTTGAGGTTCAGCGAGTCGGTGGGGGCCACCAGGTGCATGACGTCGATGTCGCCCGAGCGCAGGTTGGCGAGGCGCACGTTGTCGTCGGGGATGATGCGGAACACCAGCCGGTCGAAGTGGGCCTGGCCCGGATCGAAGTAGTGGGTGGACTTCTCGAGCACGATGCGGTCCTGGGGCACGCGCTCCACGAACGACCACGGCCCCACGCAGACCGGCGCGGTCGCGAACTTGTCGCCGAGCTTGTTCACCGCGGCGGGGGAGACCGGCATGCCGGCCCGGTCGGCCAAGGTGGCCACCAGGGGCGAGAACGGGCTCTTCAGCCGGAGCCGGATGGTGAGCGGGTCGACCACCTCGATCGTGGTGATCGGCTCCAGCTCGCTGCGGCGGTTCGAGCCTTTCATCTCGCGGTGCCGGTCGAGGGAGAACTTCACCGCCTCCGCGTTCATCGGGGTGCCGTCGTTGAACTTTACTCCGCCGCGCAGCTTGATGGTCACTGTCTTGCCGCCGTCGGAGATCGTTGGCATGGAGGCGGCGAGCTGCGGAAAGATCCGCAGCTGCTCGTCGATGTCGAAGAGCTTCTCGCACATGTGGGCGAAGATGATCCGGCCCACGTAAGTACGCGCGAGGGTCGGGTCGAGGAGATCGGGGTCCTGGTTGAGCGCGACCACGAGGGTCTTCTTCTGGGCCAGGGCGGGTCCCGCCGTCAGGGCCAGGATCGCCAGGCCGAGCAGGGCCCACGTTCCACGGTACGTCCTCCGCATGGTCGTCTCCTTTTCTGAACCCGGGTAACCAGCCGGGATGGCTCGCGGTTCCCGATGGTATGCTGCCGCCATGAGCGAGCACAAGCTCCAGCAGGCAGAGCTGGCCGACCTCCTGGGCGTGATCGAGCGGCTGGCGGGCGAGCTGTCGCTGGCCGAGGAGCCGGCGCGCTTCGCGGCGGCCCTCGAGGACGGCGCGCCCCCCGCCGGCGCCACGCCCGGCTCCGTCACTCCCGGCTAGCCCGGCTCGTGCCCGACCTCACGAGCCTAGCCGCGGCCGCAACCTCGATCCGCCACGGCAAGCTCTCCGCGGTCGAGGCCACCCACCACTGCCTCGAGCGCATCGCGCGGCTCGACGGCCGCCTGCGCGCCTTCATCACGGTGGACGCCGAGCGCGCGCTCGCCGCTGCGCGCGGCCTCGACGACGACGCGGCCCGGGGGCGGTGGCGGGGACCGCTCCACGGCGTGCCGCTCGCGTTCAAGGATCTCTGCGTCGTCCCCGGCCTGCCCACCTCCTGCGGCACGCGCACCGCCGACTACTTCACCGCGGAGCGGGAGTGCACCGCGGTGACCCGGCTGCGCGCCGCGGGGGCGGTGAGCCTCGGCAAGCTCAACATGACCGAGCTGGCCATGGGCGCGCTCGGCGACAACCCGCATCACGGGCACGCGCGCAACCCGTGGACGGGCGAGCACTGCAGCGGCGGCTCGTCGAGCGGCTCGGGCGTCGCGGTGGCGGCCGGGCTCGCGCTCGGCGCCATCGGCACCGACACCGGCGGCTCCATCCGCCTGCCCGCGGCCTGCTGCGGCATCACCGGCCTCAAGCCGACCTACGGCCGGGTGAGCCGCGCCGGCGCGATGGCGCTCTCCTGGTCGAACGATCACCTCGGGCCGATGGCCCGCACCGCGCGCGACTGCGCGCTCATGCTCCAGGCCATGGCCGGAGCGGATCCCCTCGATCCCACCGCGAGCGCCCACCCGGTGGCGGACTACCTGGCGGATCTCGACGCGCCGGTACGAGGGCTCCGGGTCGGGGTGCCGCAGAACTTCTTCTTCCAGGGGCTCGACCCGGAGATGGAACGCGGCGTCCGCGAGGCCGCCGCGCTCCTCGCCACGATCGGGGCGCGCGTCGCGGAGATCCGGCTGCCGGATCCGCAGGTGCTGAACGACGTGACCGGCCTCATCTCCCGCAGCGAGTCGAGCGCGCTGCACGGCGGGCTCCTCCGCGAGCGGCCGCAGGAGCTGGGCGCCTTCACCCGCGTCCGGCTGGAGCTGGGCCTGGCCGTGCCCGCCTTCGACTACCTGCAGGCCCTGCGCCTGCGCGCCCGTCTGGCCCGCGGCTTCACCCGCGATGTGTGGAGCGAGGTCGACGTGCTCGCGGTGCCGGTGATCCCCGAGCCCGCGCCCCCGCTCCGGGCCGCCATCGAGGGCCCGCTCGAGGACATCGTCGCCCGGCAGGGGCGCTTCTCGCGGCTCACGCGCCCGTTCAACGGGCTCGGCCTCCCCGCGCTCAGCCTGCCCTGCGGCGTCTCCGCCGCGGGCCTGCCGCTCGCCTTCCAGCTGGTGGGCCGCCCGTTCGACGAGGCCACCGTGCTGCGGGTGGGCCACGCGTACCAGCGCGCTACCGACTGGCATACGCGGCAGCCCGATCTCGGCTGAGCTCGGGGCGGCTCCTCGGCGGCTCGCCCGGCCCGTCTACCCGCCGAGCGTCAGCTGCAGGCGATAGAGCCCGGAGGTCGCGCCGTCCGCGGCGCCGTGCCGCACGAGCGTCTCGGGGCCGAGCAGGTCGCGGCAGGTCGCCTCGACCGCGTCGGGGTCGATGCCCTCCACGAGCACCACCCAGCGCACGAGCGCGTCGGGAGTCGCGAGGAGTTTCTTCTCGTCGCTCCTGGCCGCGGTGCTGACCCCCGCGTCGCCCTCGAGGAGGTGACCGGCCACGATCCCCACGTGCTCGATCGCGCCGGGCAGCGCGGTCGTGGTGAGCCAGGAGCGTAGCTCGTCCTCGTGCCCGGGCCGCGGGCCCAGCTGAAGCGTGGCGACCACGCCCCCGATGGCGGAGCCCCACGTGGCCACCACGCGGCACGCGGTGCGGATGTTGTTGCGCACCAGGGGCATGCTCCGCCGCGTCCACGGGGTCGGATCGGCCAGGCGCGCGAGGTAGCCGGGGCTCTGCAGGGTGTCGAGCGACTCGGTCTCGTAGAAGTAGAAGTAGCGCGGCGGAGCGCCCAGGGTCGTATAGCGCCGCGCCCGCCGGAAGCCGGGCACCGCGAGCCGCTCCGGGATGTGCTCGCGCAGGTGCCATTGATCGAACTCGCCGTCCCCTCCGGGTGCGACGTCGTGCCAGAACGCGAGGACGCCTTCTCCGGCCATCGTCATGCCGCCGACGGTAGCGGCGGCGGTGGCGGACGTCAAGCGGGAGACGTCGTCCGGGTACGCTACACTCTCCTTGATGGCCGAATCGACCGAGACGGCTCCCGCCGCCGCGACCGCCCCTGCGCCCGCCCCCGCGCCCGGTCGATTCGCCCGTTCCCTCCTGGGCGGCGTGCGGCTCGCCTACCTCCCGGTGCTGGTGACCTACTTCTGCTACGGGGCGAGCGGGATCACCGCCATCGCGCTCCTCTACTTCCAGAAGGACGCGCTCGGCCTCACCCCCGTGGAGGCCGCCGGCATCGCGTTCTGGGTCGCGCTGCCGTGGAGCACCAAGATGGTGGCGGGGGTCGCCTCCGACGTGCATCCCATCCTCGGCAGCCGGCGCTTCGCCTACCTGCTGCTCGGCGCGCTGCTCAGCTTCGGAGGCTACGCGTGGCTCGCCACCACCGCGTCGACCAAGGGCGCGTACCTGGCCGCGATGGTCATCATCGCGGTGGGCTTCATGGTGCAGGACGTGGTGGCCGACGCGCTCAGCGTGGAGGTGGCCCGCTCGGACGAGGAGATGAAGCAGATCCAGGCCCTCGGGCGCATGGCCCTGCTCGCCGGCACCATCAGCGTGGGCTATCTGAGCGGCTGGCTCGCCGGCGCGGTCGGCGCGCGCACCGTCTTCGCGATCGGGCTGGTCTTCCCGCTGCTCGTGATGGCGGCGGCGTGGCTCATCCCCCGGGACACGCGCCCGCCCGCCACCGGGGACGCGGCCAATCCGCTCGGGGCGGGCAACGCGCGCCTGGTGGTGCTGGGTGGGCTCGCCTACGCCGCCCTCGGGGTGGCGCTGGAAGCGCTCTCGGTGCCGTTCGGCCAGGAGATCATCCTGGTGGTCTCGGGCACGATCATCGTGCTGCTGCTCCGCCGCGTCGGCATCTCGCGCGGCGTCGCGGTGGCCGCGTTCGCGATCTTCTGCTTCCGCGCGGTGCCCGGCGCGGGGCAGGGGTTCAACTACTGGGCGATCGACGGTCTGGGGTTCGATCAGGAGTTCCTGGGTGTCCTCGCCCAGGTGAGCTCGGTGCTGAGCCTGGTCGGTCTCATCGTGTTCCGCAAGCCGATCACCCATCGTCCGGTGAGCTACACCCTGTTCTGGGTCACCATCGCGGGGGCGGTGCTCTATCTCCCGACCATCGGGCTCTTCTACGGGGTCTACGAGTGGTTCGGCGTGAGCGCGCGCACCTTCGCGTTCGTCGACACCACGATCTCGGCGCCGCTCGGCCAGCTCAGCATGGTGCCGATGCTCGCCCTCATCGCCCGCACCGCGCCGCGCGGGGCGGAGGCCACCATGTTCGCGATCATGGCGTCGCTCATGAACCTGGCCCTCTCGGCGAGCGAGCTCGGCACCCGCTATCTCAACCAGATCTTCGGGGTCAGCCAGCACGACTACTCGGGGCTCGGGCGGCTGCTCATCGCGGTGGGCGTGATCGGGCTGCTCCCGCTCCTCGCCCTGCCGCTCCTGCGTCGCGAGGAGGCGGCCTCCGCCGCCGCTCCCGCGCCGCCCGGCCCGGCTTGACCCTCGGAGGGCGCGTGATAGTGTGTCCCCCGTCATGGCGCTGACCGCCCCCACCCGTACGCGCTGGGCCGCGCCCCTCCGGGTATTCGAGCGCGACGAGCGCCTGTTCGCGGTCTTGCTCGCGATCGTGATGGTGGGTGGCCTCACCGCGCTCGGCCTCGTGCCCCTGCGTCCCCGCCACCGGGTCGACGTCTACGCCCTCGTGATCTGGTTCGGGCTCTACAAGGCGGGCATCCTCGCGCTGGTGACGGTGAACCCGCGCGCCACGCGGCGGATCTTCACCACCGCGCTCTGCGTCGACCTCGCGCTCGTGTTCCTGCTGCTCTACCTCACCGGCGGCGGCGACAGCCCGTTCGTGAACCTGTTCTTCCCGCTCGTGGCGGTCAACGCCTACTACTTCGGGCGCTGGGTCGGGCTGCTCCTCACGCTGGTGGCGGGCATGCTCTACTGGACGGCGGCGTGGATGGCCCCCCCCGACGTGGCGTGGACCGCGGTGACCATCGTCATGGGGCAGCTCGGGCTGCCCGCCTTCGCCCTCGGCCACGTCGCGGATCGCGAGCGGCGGGCCCGCGTCGAGGTGGAGCGATTGAATGCGGAGGTCACCGGGACGCTCACCCGCCTGCAGGCGGCCCAGGAGAATCTGGTGGAGGCGGAGCGGATGGCCACGGTGGGGCGGCTCTCGCTCAAGGTGGCCCACGAGGTGCGCAACCCGATCGCGGCCATCCAGCTGAACGCGGAGCTGCTGGGTGACATGGTGCAGGGGCGGGTGAGTGAGGACGGGACGGAGGCCACCGCGCTGGTCGGCGCCATCCGTGATCAGGTCGCGGCCCTCGACGCGCTCACCGAGGAGTACCTGGCCTTCGCGCGCTTCCCGCGCCCCCAGTTCGAGGAGGATTCGGTCAACGACATGGTGATCGCGGTGGCGGAGTTCGTGCGCCCGCTCGCGGCGCGCCAGGGCATCGCGGTGAAGGTGGCCACCGACGCCACCGTGCCCTCGATGGAGTTCGACCGCACCCTGCTCCGCCAGGCCGTCCTGAACTTGTTGAAGAACGGGATCGAGGCGGTGCCGCAGGGCGGCACGCTCACCCTCACCACCGCCTGCGTGGACGAGACGGTGGAGATCACCGTCTCCGACAGCGGGGCCGGGATCCCTCCCGAGGTCGGTCGCCGCCTCTTCGAGCAGTTCTTCACCACCAAGCCGCAGGGGACCGGGCTCGGCCTCTCGATCTCGCGCCAGATCGTGGAGGAGCACGGCGGCAAGATCCGCTGGAGCAGCGCGCCCGGCGCGGGCGCCACCTTCACGATGGCCCTGCCGATCCGGAAGCTCGAGCGTGCCTGAGCCCGCCCCGGCGCTCGCGACGCTGCTGGTGGCCGACGACGACCCCGCGGTGCGCCAGAGCCTCGAGCGCGCGCTCACCCGCGAGGGCTACGCGGTGGTGCTGGCCCCGGACGGGCAGGCCGCGCTCGAGCGGCTGCAGGCCGGCGGGGTGGACCTGGTCCTCTCCGACCTCAAGATGCCCGGCCTCACCGGGCTCGAGCTGCTGCGTGAGGCCAAGGCGGTGGCGCCCGACGTCGACGTGATCCTGCTCACCGCCTTCGGCACGGTGGAGGAGGCGGTGCGGGCGATGAAGGACGGGGCCACCGACTTCCTCACCAAGCCCTTCCAGCGGGCCCAGCTCACCAAGGTGGTGCGCCAGGCGCTCGAGCGCCGCGACCTGATCGCCCAGAACCGCGCCCTGCAGAAGCGCCTCGACGATCTGCTGCGGCAGGGGAACATGATCGGGGCGAGCCCCGCCTTCCGCCGCCTGATGACCCTCGTGCAGCAGGTGGCGGACAGCTCGGCCACCGTCCTCGTCCAGGGCGAGAGCGGCACCGGAAAGGAGCTGGTGGCGCGCGCCATCCACGACCGCTCCGGCCGGCGCGAGGGCCCGTTCATCGCGGTGAACTGCGCGGCGCTGCCCGAGACCCTGCTCGAGTCCGAGCTGTTCGGCTACGAGAAGGGCGCCTTCACCGGGGCGGCCGGCCGCAAGGAGGGCCGCTTCGAGCTGGCCGACGGCGGTACCCTGTTCCTCGACGAGATCGCCGACCTCTCGCTGGTCACCCAGCCCAAGATCCTGCGCGTGCTCCAGGAGGGCGAGTTCGAGCGGGTGGGCGGCACCAAGAGCCTCCGGGTCGACGTGCGCATCGTCACCGCCACCAACCAGGACCTCGTGACCCAGGTGCGCGACAAGCGCTTCCGCGAGGACCTCTTCTACCGGTTGAACGTCATCACGATCCAGGTGCCGCCGCTGCGCGACCGCCACGAGGACGTGCCGCTCCTGGCCCAGCACTTCCTCCGCGTGTACGCGGCCAAGAACAACCGGCAGCTCGACGGCTTCACCGACGAGGCGCTCGGCTGCCTCGAGGCCTACTCGTGGCCGGGCAACGTGCGCGAGCTGGAGAACGTGGTGGAGCGCGCGGTGGTCCTGGCCCGCGGCCTCCGCGTCGACGCGTCCGATCTGCCGGACGCGGTGCGCGAGCGGCCGGTCATGCTGCTGCGCGGCGGTCCGGCCGCGCCGCCGGAGGGCGCGGGGGCGGTGCCGGACGGGGTGTTCCAGGTCCGGGTGGGCACCCCGCTCGCCGAGGTGGAGGCGCGACTGCTGGAGGAGACGCTCCGCCTCAACCACGGTAACAAGACCCTCACCGCCAAGATGCTCGGCATCGATCCCAAGACCGTCTTCCGCAAGCTGAAGCAGGGTGAGGCCGACGATCCCGCCCCGGGCGAGACGCCCGCGCCCCGCTGATCCCGCGTTGGCCTTCGAGACCCTTCGCTTCGAGGTCGCCGACGGCGTCGGCACCGTCACGCTGCACCGGCCCGACAAGCTCAACGCGCTGAACACGCTCATGCTCGAGGAGCTGCTCGCGGTCCTCGACCAGGCCGACGCTGACGACGCGGTGCGCGCGCTGATCGTGACCGGGGCCGGGCGCGCGTTCTGCGCGGGTGCGGATCTCTCGGGCGGGGCCCGCACCTTCGATCGGGTGGCCCGCGGCGACGCGCCGGGGACGCACGAGGACGGGGGTGGGCGCGTCACCCTCCGCATCTTCGACATGAAGAAGCCGGTGATCGCGGCGATCAACGGCCCCGCGGTCGGCTTCGGCATCACGATGACGCTGCCGATGGACATCCGCATCGCGTCGACCGCCGCGCGCATCGGCTTCGTGTTCGCCCGGCGCGGGGTGGTGCCGGAGGCGTGCAGCACGTGGTTCTTGCCGCGCCTGGTCGGACCGAGCCAGGCCGCGGAATGGGTCTACACCGGCCGGGTGTTCCCGGCCGAGGAGGCGCTCGCGGGCCGGCTGGTGAGCCGCGTCGTCCCGCCCGAGCAGCTCCTGCCGGTCGCGCGCGAGCTGGCCCGCGAGATCGCGCAGAACACCTCCGCGATCTCGGTGGCTCTGTCGCGCCAGCTCATGTGGCGGCTGCTCGGGGCGGACCACCCGATGGAGGCCCACCGGCTGGACTCGCGCTGCATGGACTGGACGGGGCGCTCGGCCGACGCGCGCGAAGGAGTGGCCGCGTTCCTCGAGAAGCGCCCGGCCCGCTTCACCCTGCGCCCGAGCGCGGACATGCCGCCCTTCTATCCGTGGTGGCGCGAGCGTCCCTTCGAGCCCTGAGCCGCCGCGCCGGGTGAGCGAGGATCGATTCGCGGGCACGGCCCTGCTGTGCCTCGTGGTCTTCGCGAGCACGGTCTGCATCGGCGCCTTCGGCCCGCTCCTGCCCGAGATCGCCCGCGCCCAGGGCCTGCCCGACTGGCAGCTCGGCGTGCTCGCGGGCTCGTTCGGGCTCGCGCGCATGGCCGCCGATCTGCCGGTGGGCGCGCTCGCGACGCACCGGCTCGCGGTCACCCTGACCCTCGCGCCGGTAACCTTGCTCGCCGGCACGCTGGTGCTCGCCACCGCGGGGCCGCTGCCGGTCCTGATGCTGGGGCGGATCCTCACCGGGCTCGCTCACACCCTGGTGATGGTCGGCAGCCTCACCGCGGTGCTCCAGGATCAGCCCGGCCCACGCGCCTCGTTCCGCCTGAACACCCTCGAGTTCGCGGGCATGCTGGGCGTGCTGGGCGGCCTGGTGGTGGTGGGCTCGCTGCCGGAGCGCTGGCGGTGGAACGTCACGCTGCTCGCCGCCACCACCCCGGTGCTGGTGGCGCTCGCCGCCGCGCTCGCGCTGCGCCGCCACCTCGCGGCCCGCCGCGACCCGGTGGCGCCCGCGGCGGGACCGGCGGCCGCGAGCCCGCCCGCCTCCGGGGGCGGCGCGCCGCCGCCGATCGTGCGCGTGATGTTCGCGCTCGGCGTGATCATGGCGCTCGCCTGGTCGGCGGTGAGCCAGTTCGTGATCCCGCTCCGGGGCACGCGCGAGTTCGGGCTCGACCGCGCGGGCATCTCCGGGCTGCTCTCCCTCGCCCAGCTCGTGGACCTGGCGGTGCTGCTGCCGGTGGGCTGGCTCGCCGACCGGATCGGCCGGCCGCCGGTGCTGGTGGGAGTGGCGGCGATCCTGGGGGTCGGGCTCTTCGCGGTGGGGCTGGGCTCGCTGCCGGTGGTCGGGCTGGGCTGCGCGCTCTTCGGATTCGGCATGGCGGGCTGGATGCTGCCGCTCGGCGTGATCCGCGACCACACCGACGCGGCCCGGCTCGGGTGGCGGACCGGCGTCTATCGCGTCGGGGTGGACGGCGCGATCTTCCTCGGCCCCTTGATCTGCGGCCTGCTCGGCGAGGCCCGCGCCCCGCTCTTCATCGCCTTCGTGGGCGTGGCCGCGTTCGCGATCGCGGCGCGGCTCCGATGGCCCGCGCCTAGCCCTTGAAGCTGACCTTCTTGTGGGCCCCGTCGCAGTAGGGCTTGTTGGCGGAGTTGCCGCAGCGGCAAAGGAAGATGGTGTCGCCGCCCTTGGGGGGCATGGGGTTGCCCTGACCGTCCTGCATCTCGCACTCGCCCTTCACCATCAGGGGCCCGTCCGTGATCACCTTGACGCTCACCGGCATCGCCGCCTCCTTTGCCGTCTGGTAGTGGATACCGCCGGCCGAGTATACTTCAGATCGACATGCGCCCGACCGTCCCCATGAGCGACCGTCTGCTCGAGGCCATGGCGAGCGCGGGCGCCCGGCTCTACGGCGGCGAGCGCGTGTCGGAGCTGGCCCACGCGCTCCAGTGCGCCGAGCTGGCGGAGGCCGAGGGCGCCGACGAGCAATTGACGCTCGCGTGCCTGCTGCACGACGTGGGCCGCGTCGCGGTGGACCCGTCGCTGATCTTCGATCGA
>DASZJM010000506.1:0-5365 GCA_035948165.1 Candidatus Methylomirabilota bacterium | reverse complement strand
GCGATCAAGAAGCGGTTCGCCAAGCGCCCCGAGTTCGTGGAGGCCAACATCCGCGCGCTGAAGGCGGGGCACGCCTTCGGCGAGACCGCCGAGATGTTCGCCGAGCACTACGGCGTCGAGCCGGCCGAGATGGCGCCCGGGATGTACCGCAGCATGACCGGCAACCGTGCGCTCGCGTGGGGCCTGCTCGCCGCCGCGGAGCGCACCAAGATCCCGGTGGTCTTCGGCGCCTACCCGATCACTCCCGCGAGCGACATCCTGCACGAGCTGGCGCTCCACAAGCGCTTCCGGGTGCGCACCTTCCAGGCGGAGGACGAGATCGCGGCGGCCACCGCGGCGATCGGCGCCTCGTTTGGGGGCTGCATCGGGGTGACCGCGTCGAGCGGTCCCGGCATCGCGCTGAAGGGCGAGGCGATTGGGCTCGCGGTGACCGCCGAGCTGCCGCTGGTGATCTTCGACATCCAGCGCGGCGGGCCCAGCACCGGGCTGCCGACCAAGACCGAGCAGGCCGACCTGATGCAGGCGCTCTACGGGCGCAACAGCGAGTCGCCGGTGGTGGTGATCGCGCCGGCCACCCCGGGGGACTGCTTCTACATCGCCTACGAGGCGGTGCGCCTCGCCATCAAGTACATGGTGCCGGTGATGGTGCTCTCCGACGGTTACCTGGCCAACGGCTCGGAGCCGTGGCTGATCCCCGACGTCAAGACGCTGCCCGACATCCCGGTGGCCTTCCGCACCGAGACGGAAGGGTTCTTCCCCTACCTACGGGACCCGGCGACCCTGTCGCGCCCGTGGGTGCGTCCGGGGACGCCGGGACTCGAGCATCGCATCGGCGGCATCGAGAAGCAGGACGTGACCGGCAACATCTCCTACGATCCGGACAACCACGACCACATGGTCCGCACCCGCGCCGAGAAGGTGCGGCGGGTGGGCCAGGAGATCCCGCCGCTCTCGATCAACGGCCCGGCCACCGGCGAGGTGCTGGTGGTGGGCTGGGGCGGCACCTACGGGGCCATCACCGCCGCGGTCGAGGAGGCGCAGGCCGAGGGGAAGGCGGTGGCCTCGGTGCACCTGCGCTATCTCAACCCGCTGCCCCCGGACCTCGGGCACATCCTCCGCCAGTACCGGCGGGTGCTGGTGCCGGAGATCAACAGCGGACAGCTCGTGCGAATTCTCCGAGCGGAGTACCTGGTCGACGCGGTCGGCTTCAACCGCGTGCGCGGCCTGCCGCTCGCGAGCCAGGAAATCTTCGAAGCCATCAACCAACTGCTGGAGGCCACACGGTGAGTCCCGTAACCGGAGCGCCCGGAGCGACCCCGAAGTACACGAAGAAGGATTTCGAGTCCGACCAGGACGTGCGCTGGTGCCCCGGCTGCGGGGACTACGCCATCCTGAGCGCGGTGCAGAAGATGATGCCCGACCTCGGCATCCCGAGGGAGGACATCGTGTTCATCTCCGGGATCGGCTGCTCGAGCCGGTTCCCGTACTACATGAACACCTACGGGTTCCACACCATCCACGGCCGGGCCCCCGCGGTCGCGACCGGGCTCAAGCTGGCGCGGCCCGAGCTGAAGATCTTCGTGATCACCGGTGACGGCGACGGCCTCAGCATCGGCGGCAACCATCTGCTGCACGTGCTGCGGCGCAACGTGGACCTGACCATCCTCCTGTTCAACAACCGGATCTACGGTCTCACCAAGGGCCAGTACTCGCCGACCAGCGAGCTCGGCAAGATCACCAAGTCCACCCCGGTGGGCTCGGCGGACCGCCCGGTGAGCCCGTGCGCGTTCGCGCTCGCCGCGGGGGCGACCTTCGTGGCCCGGACCCTGGACCGAAACATCCCGCACATGGAGGAGACGCTCAAGCGCGCCTCCGCCCACAAGGGCGCCGCGTTCGTGGAGATCCTCCAGAACTGCAACGTCTACAACGACATGGCGTGGGGCGTGCTCTACGACCGCGAATCGAAGGTCCTCCACGAGCTGCGTCTCGAGCACGGCAAGCCGCTCGTGTGGGGCCCGCTCGACGACCGCCGCGGCCTCGTGCTGGAAGGGGTCAAGCCCAAGGTCGTCAAGGTCTCCGACGTCCCGGCGAGCTCGCTGTGGGTGCACGACGAGACCGACGGGGGCACCGCCCTGGTGCTCGCGCAGCTGTGGGAGCCCGAGTACCCGATCCCGCTCGGGGTGCTCGCCAACAAGGCGGGCGAGTCCACGTACGAGGAGATCCTGATCCAGCAGGAGCAGAAGGTGATCTCGGAGCGCGGCCCCGGGGACATCGCCAAGCTGCTCATGTCGGGTGATACCTGGAAGATCGGCTGAGTTCCCGCCTCCCGCGGGCAGCCCGTAGATCGCCGGCCCTCCCCGGGAGGGCCGGTGGTATTTTGTCAGCCTGAGACCGCCCCCATGCCCCTGTCCCCCCTGATCCTTCGCGAGCTCGAGCGCATCGTCGGCGCGGCGGGGCTCATCGTCTCCCACGAGGGCCGGCTCACCTACGAGTGCGACATGCACACCTTCTACAAGGGGGCCCCCGAGGCGGTGGTGCTGCCCGAGTCGGCCGCCCAGGTGGCGGAGATCGTGCGTGTCTGCCGGCGCGAGCGGGTGCCGATCGTGCCGCGCGGATCCGGCACCGGCCTGATCGGGGGCGCGATGGCGCCCGTGGGCGGGGTGATGGTCTCGATGACCCGGATGAACCGGATCGTGGAGATCGATTTCGCGAATCGCTGCGCCACCGTGCAGCCGGGGCTCATCAACCTGTGGCTGAGCCAGGCCACCCACGCGGGCGGCTACTTCTTCGCGCCGGATCCCTCCAGCCAGATGGTCTCGTCCATCGGAGGCAACGCGTCGACGAACGCGGGCGGGCCCCACTGCCTCAAGTACGGCATCACCGTGAACCACATCCTCGGACTCGAGGTGGTGACCGGGGCGGGAGAGCTGGTGCGGCTCGGCGGCAAGACCCACGAGCGGCCGGGCTACGATCTCACCGGGGTCATGGTGGGCGCCGAGGGTACGCTTGGCCTCGTCACCGGCGTGATCGTGCGGCTGACCCACCTGCCGGAGTCGGTGAAGACGATCCTCGCGTCCTTCCCCACCATCGAGGACGCCTCGGAGACGGTCTCCGCCATCATCCGCGCCGGGATCATCCCGGCCGCGCTGGAGATGCTCGACGAGGTGGTGATCCGCGCGATCGAGGAGGGCATCCACGCCGGCTATCCCAAAGGGGCGGGGGCGGTGCTCCTCATCGAGCTGGACGGCCCCGCCGCCGAGATCGAGGCGCAGGCCGCCCCCATCGAGGCGATCTGCCGCGAGCACCTGGCGCTCGAGATCCGGGTCGCGCGCAGCGAGGCGGAGCGCGCGCTGCTCTGGAAGGGCCGCAAGGAGGCGGCCGGTGTCTTCGGGCGCCTCACCCCCAACTGGCTGCTCCAGGACGCGGTGGTGCCCCGCTCGAAGCTGCCCGAGATCATGCGCGAGCTGCAGGCCATCGGGGCGCGGCACCGGGTGGTGATCGCCAATGTCTTCCACGCCGGCGACGGCAACCTCCACCCGCTGATCTGCTACGACGACCGCGTCCCCGGCGAGCTCGAGCGCGCCAAGGCCGCCAACGATGACCTGCTGCACGCCTGCCTGCGCCTCGGCGGCAGCGTGACCGGCGAGCACGGGGTCGGTCTCGACAAGTGCGAGAGCCTGCCGCTGCAGTTCGCGGAGGCGGACCTGAACTTCATGGCGCGGCTGCGGCGCGCCTTCGATCCGGACTCGATCATGAACCCGGGCAAGCTCCTGCCGTCGCATCCGGCCTGCGGCGAGGGCTTCCGGCCCGTCGCCCGCCCGCTGCCCGCCGGCACCTGGATCTGACGGTGGCCGTCTCCACGCCCGCCCTCCACGACGCGCTCGCCGACCTGGTCGGGCGCCCGCACGTGCTGCGCGATCCGGTCACGCGGTCGCGCTCCGTGGTCGACGGGGTGATGCCCGGGGCGGTGGTCCGGCCCGGCCGCGTCGAGGAGGTGAGCCGGGTGCTGGTGCTCTGCGCGAGCGAGCGGCTCGCGGTCGTCCCGCGCGGAGCCGGCACCAGCCAGGAGCTCGGCAACCCGCCGCGCCGCCTCGACCTCGTGCTCGATCTGGGGCGGCTCACCGCGGTCCGCGAGTACGTGCCCGAGGACATGGTGGCGACGGTCGAGACCGGCCTCACCCTGGGGGGCCTGGCCGCGCACCTCGCGCCGCATCGCCAGATGCTGGCCCTCGATCCGCCGGGCGGTGCCGCGCGCAGCGTGGGCGGCGTGCTGGCCACCCACGCGAGCGGCCCGCTCCGCTTCCGCTACGGCACCGGGCGCGATCTGCTGCTCGGCGCGCGCTTCGTGCAGGCCGACGGGACGATCACCTGGGGCGGCGCCAAGGTGGTCAAGTCGGTCACCGGCTACGACGTGCCCAAGCTGCTCGTCGGCTCGCTCGGCACGCTCGGCGTGCTCGTCGAGGCCACGCTGCGGCTGCACCCGATCCCGCCCGCCACGCGCTCCTGGCAGGTGGGCCTGCCGTCCGCGGGGGCCGCGCGCGCATTCCTCGCCGCGCTCCTGGATTGCCCGCTCCAGCCCGATCGCGCCGCCCTCCTCGACACCACCGGCCTGCGGCGGGCCGGGCTGGCCCCGAACCCGTACGCGCTGCTGCTCTCGATCGGCAGCGTGGCCGAGGCGGTGGAGGAGCAGGGTCGGGCGCTCGAGGCGCTGGCGGGCACCCACGGCGGGCGCGCCACGGGCATCGTTGATGCGGTCTGGTCGGGCCTCGGCGCCGCGGTCGACGCGCCGATCCGGCTCCGCCTCGCGGGCGAGCCGAGGCGCCTGCTCGACTGGGCCGCGGAGGCGCAGGCGGCGGCCGGGCGCCTTGGAGCCGAGGCCGGGCTTCTGGCCCAGCCCGGACACGGCGTGATACAGATGGCGGTCTGGGGGAGCCATGAGCCGCGACGGGTTGGCGGGGAGCTCGTGGGGCCGCTCCGGGCGGCGGTCGAGGCCGAGGGCGGCAGCCTGGTCGTGGAGCGGGCGCCGGCCCATCTTAAGAGTGTCTGTGACGCGTGGGGTATCATCGATCCGGAAACATTGACGATCATGAAGCGCATCAAGGCCGAGTTCGATCCCCAGGACTGCCTCAGCCCTGGCCGCTTCGTGGGGGGATTGTGAGCCAGAGCGTTCCGACTCCGCTCGGTGCCTTCGACGCGCAGGACCCGCCCTCGATGGACGGGCTCCGCGCCTGCGTGCACTGCGGGATCTGCCTGCCGCAGTGTCCGACCTATCGCGTGCTCGGCGAGGAGATGGACTCGCCCCGCGGCCGGGTCTACCTCATGCGCGCCGCCGCCGAGGATCGGATCGGGCTCACGCCGACGATGG
>DASZJM010000505.1:0-1522 GCA_035948165.1 Candidatus Methylomirabilota bacterium | reverse complement strand
CCGGGCTCGCGAGCGAAGGGGTGGCCGCCTCGTGTACGATCGAGTCGGCCATGGATCTCACCGTCCCGCCCGCCGCATGAGCGACCTCACCGTCCTCTTCGACCTGGACGGCACGCTCACCGACTCGCGCGCCGGCATCACCGCGTCGATCCGCCACGCGCTCGCGCAGCTCGGGCGCGAGTGCCCGGGCGACGACGAGCTGGCCGCCTACATCGGCCCGCCGCTCCGCGGCACGTTCGTCACCCTGCTCGGCACCGCCGACGCGGCCCTGATCGAGACCGCCCTCGCCCACTACCGCACGCGCTACGACGACGTGGGGCTCTTCGAGAACGCGGTCTACGACGGCGTCCCCGAGATGCTGGAGCGCACCGCGCGCCTCGCCTCCACCATGCTGGTGGCCACCGCCAAGCCGCGGCACGCGGCCACCCGCATCGTGACCCACTTCGACCTGATGCGGCACTTCCACGGCGTCTACGGGGCGGAGCCGGGCGGTCGCTTCGACCACAAGGTCGACCTGCTCCGGCACCTCGTCGAGAGCGGGGTGATCCGGGCCGAGACCTCCGTCATGGTCGGTGACCGGGCTCTCGACATCGCGGCGGCGCGGGCCCACCGCATCCGGTCCGTCGGCGCGCTGTGGGGCTTCGGCGATCGGCGCGAGCTGACCGAGGCGGGGGCCGATCTCCTCTGCGAGAGCCCGCGCGACCTGGCCGCCTGCCTGACGCGCGCCGAGCGGTAGCCGCAGGGAGCCGCCGGTGGCGCCCACCTTCGAGGCGTCCCACCGCGAGATCACCGCGAAGGGCTACCGCTTCATGCGCCCCGGCATCGAGGTGGCGCCGTGGAACGCGCGGGTGATGGAGGTGATCGACCCGTTCGGCAACCGGCTCCGCTTCAACGAGCCGATCGACCCCGCGCCGCGCTGATCGCCCGCCACACTCGCTCCGGGGTCAGCGGCTGGTCGGTGAGCATCACCCCCAGCGGGTGGAGCGCGTCGTTCACCGCGTTCAGGATCGCGGCGGGGGCCCCGGTGGTGCCCGCCTCGCCCGCGCCCTTGAAGCCGCCGGGCAGCGCGGGCGCCGGCGTCTCCAGCGAGTGGAGCTCCACCGGGGGCACCATCTGCGCGGTCGGGACCGCGTACTCCATCAGCGTGGTCGCGAGCGGCTGGCCGGCCTCGTCGTAGACGCACCACTCCGAGAGCGCGCCGCCGAGCCCCTGGGCGATGCCGCCCGCGATCTGGCCCTCGACCAGCTCGGGGTTGACGATGTTCCCGCAGTCGTCCACCGCCACGTAGCGGAGCACGGAGATGACCCCGGTGTCGGCGTCGACCTCGGCCACCACCAGGTGCGCGCCGTTGGTGAAGGTCCACGGTGTCGGATTCGTGAAGTGCACGGTGGCCTCGAGGCTCGGCTCGAGGCCGCGCAGCTCGTTCGAGCGGAAGTGGACCGCGCGGGCGACCTCCCGCAGCGTGAGGCTCTTCCCGCTGCCGCGCACGGTCGCCCGGCCGTCGCCCAGCTCGACGTCCGCC
>DASZJM010000504.1:0-16398 GCA_035948165.1 Candidatus Methylomirabilota bacterium | reverse complement strand
CAGCGCTGGACCAGGGCCGCCTCGTCCAGCTGCTCCAGCGACGGGTCGAGGAAGCGGTAGAGCTTCATCTCCTCGAGATTGGTGCCCACGATCAAAGGAACGCCCCGGGCCGAACCCTCGGCGATGGCCGCGAACGGTTGGGCCGGAATCAGCTCGCCGTCGGCGACCGGCGAGAACGGCGGGATCACGGAGCGGCCAGCCACCGCGTTGGCGGCGGCCATGAGATCCTTGGCCGGAACATCACGCAGCCGGCGGCTGTCAACGGGAGCGATGCCGAGCTCGGCCAGGATCTGCCGCGCGACGTCGAGGGCCGTCGACGGTGGCCGCGTCAGGTTGAGCGACCCGCTCTGAAGGACGGCACGGTGGAATAGGCCCCGAGCCCGCGCCATCGTGAGCAGGCACGCGATGTTCACCGAGCCGGCCGACTCCCCGAACACCGTCACGTTGCCGGGGTCGCCGCCGAAGGCCGCGATCTCATCGCGGACCCATTCGAGGGCCGCCACCTGGTCCAGCATGCTCTCGTTGCCGGTGGCGTCGATCCCGCCCCCGAGCTCCCGGGTCCGGAGGAACCCGAAGGGCCCCAGCCGATAGTTGATGGTGACCACCACCGCGTCACCGCGGCGCGCGAGGTGCGCGGCGTCGTACGTCCGTTCCGATCCCGAGCCGATGACCCAGGCGCCCCCGTGGATCCACACCATGACCGGCCGCCGGGCGCCATCGCCGGCGGCGGGCGTCCACACGTTGAGGCTGAGGCAGTCCTCGCTCTCCTCGTCGACCAGGATGCCGAGGATCGGGGCCAAGGGGCGGCTGGCTTGATGGGAAGCGGGCCCGAAGCGCGTCGCATCACGCACGCCCGGCCAGGACTCCGGCGCCTCGGGCGCGCCGAACCGCCGGGGCCCGACGGGAGGCTTGGCGAACGGAATACCGCGGAAGACCCGGACGTCTCCTTCCAGCGTCCCCCGCACCCAACCCCGTCGCGTCTCGACGCTCGCGTCCTTCCGGTCCATCTGTCCTCTCCTTCCCCGCGTTGCGGGGCGCACTGATTTTCCAGACCCAGAGACGCTAGGCCGGCAACACGACGTCTGTCAACTGGCACGCCGACGTAGCCATCAGGACAGGAAAGCTCAATCCCGCCTTGACTTCTACGCCACTCCACAATATTGTGCTCAGCATTGTCGACAATCGTGAATGATCAATGATCGAGCCTCGACTTCGTCATGGATGCCGGGCATTTCCTGACGCGCGCCGCTGAACGCTATCCCGATCGGCCGGCCTGGATCACTGACCGGGAGGCAGTGCCATTCCGGCGGGCGGCCGACCGAGTTGGGCGTCTCGCGCAGGCCCTGGTTTCCCTGGGAGGGGGGCCGGGCAGCCGAGTGGGCCTCCTCATGCCCAACTGTCCGGAGGGCCTCGAGGCGATTCTTGCGCCGATCCAGGCGGGGATGGCCGCGGTGCCGATGAACATCCGGCTACATCCCGACGAGCACGCTTATATGCTGAACGACTCCGGAGCGTTCGCGCTGATCGCCGGTGCCGAGTTTCGGCCCCACGTGGAGCAGATGCGAGAGCGCCTCGATACGGTCAAGCATTTCATCTTCACCGGTCCCGCCGCAGGGGAGAGTCTCTCCTACGAAGCGCTGCTGGAGGGCCAGGCGTTTTCGGCCGCGGACCCGGCCATCGAGCCCGATGACCTGGCCTGGATCTTCTATACCTCCGGTACCACCGGGCATCCGAAGGGGGCGATGCTCACCCACCGGGTGCTGATCACGATGGCCGAGCAGTTCCTGCTCGACATCGATCCGGTCGCCCCCTCGGACGTCCTCCTGCACGCGGCGCCGATCACCCACGGGTCCGGCCTGGCCATGTTCCACCACCTCGCGCGCGGGAGCGCCAGCGCGTTTCCCGCGGTGCGGTCCTTCGATCCGAAGGGCATCTTCCAGGCGATCGAGCGCCATCGGGCCACGACGATGTTCCTCGTTCCCACGATGATCAACATGTTGCTGGGGAGCGCGGAGCGGGCCCGGTACGATCTCTCGAGCCTCAAGACCATCTTCTACGGTGGCGCCCCGATGTACGTGGAGCAGCTCAGCGAGGCCCTCCGGGTCTTCGGGCCGATCTTTGTTCAGGTTTTCGGACAGGGCGAGGCCCCGATGACGTGCACGAGCCTGCCCAGGGAGGAGCACCTGGCCGGGGACGATCCGGTGAAGCTTCGACGTCTCGCCTCGGCCGGCCGCGCCACCACCGCGGTTCAGGTACGGATCGTGGACGAGGACGACCGACCGGTGCCACCCGACACCATGGGGGAGATCGTGGTCCGTGGCGACCTGGTGATGAAGGGGTACTGGAACAAGCCCGATGCCACGGCGGAGACGCTGCGGGGCGGGTGGCTGCACACCGGCGACGTCGGATCGCTCGACGAGGACGGCTACCTCTACATCACCGATCGCAAGAAGGACATGATCATCAGCGGCGGGTCCAACATCTATCCCCGCGAGATCGAAGAGGTGATCTGCCAGCATCCGGCCGTCTTCGAGGTGAGCGTGATCGGGGTGCCGGACGCCAAGTGGGGCGAGACGGTGAAGGCCCTCGTGGTGCTCCGACCAGGGGAGTTGGCGACCGCGGACGAGATCATCGAGCACTGCAAGCGGCATCTCGCGTCGTACAAGAAGCCGCGGTCGGTGGAGTTCCTGCCCGCGCTGCCCAAGAACGCCTACGGCAAGGTGCTCAAGCGAGAGCTCCGGGACCGCTACTGGGCCGACCGGCGACGAAAGGTCTGATCTCCATGGGAAGGAAGTCCGAGAAGCCGCTGGTCGAGAAGATCCGCTTCCACCTCGAGGAGCAGATCATCGCGGGCCGTCTCAAGCCGCGGCAACGGCTGGTCGAGGAGGAGATCGCGCGCGAGATGTCGGTGAGCCGCTCCCCGATCCGGGAGGCGCTGCGCGCCCTCGAGCGCGACGGGCTCGTCACCCTCACTCCGGGCCGGGGGGCCTGCGTCGCGGATCTGACCCCCGAGGAGGTCGACGACGTCTACGCGGTACGAGGGCGGCTCGGCGGGCTCATGTTCTCGCTGGCTGCCCGGCACATGGGCCAGGCCGCCCTCGACCGGCTGCATCAGATCGTGACCGAGATGGAGCGCGTGGTGGCCGACGCGGATATCCAGCGGTACTTTCTCCTCGATCTCGACTTCGAGGAGCAGGTGATGGAAGCGTGCCCGAACAAGAAGCTCGTCGTGGTATGGCGAAACCTGGGTCGGCCGATCCTGCGCTTTCGCTACTTCTCGCTGTTTCCCCCCGGCCGGCTGCCCACCTCGCTCCAGTACCATCGCGACCTCGTCCTCGCGTTCCGACGCCGGGACAGCGCGGCCGCCGACCAGCTCGTCCAGCGGACGATCGAGACGGCGGGCCGAGCCCTGCGTGACCACCTCAGAAGCGGCGTCGCGTGAGTGAGTGAAGCCGCCGCCTGATCGAGAGGAGAAGAGCCCCATGGCCACCGACCGATTTGGGAACGTCATCGCCGCCGGTCTCCCGTATGCACGGGGAACGATCCTGCGCAGCACCGAGGATGATTTCACCAAGCTCCGACAGGCGTGGCAGATCATCCGGGCCCGGATCCAGAAGGACGGCGCCGACTCGGTCTTCAACTTCACGGGGCTCGAGCGGGGATTGCGGGTCGATCCGAGCGACGTTCCCTTCCTCGACGACGAGATCGCGCCCGCGCTCTTCGGGGAGCGCCTGACCGAGCTGGCCCTCGAGCACCTCGGGGGCCAGCCCGACCGGCACGACGTCATGGTGTTCAACCGCCTGAGCGCCGCCACCCTCACCGCGCAGATGGTGATGGTCCGGCCCGGTGGGACCGTCATCGGAGTTTCGGTCGGCTACAGCCATCCGTCGGTCACGCGGGCCGCCGCGCACCTCGGGGCCCGCTTCGTGGACACGGTGGGGCTCAAGGCGTTCGCGGAGGCCCTCGACCGCGAGCCCCAGGTGGACCTCGTCGTGCTCACCCGGCTGGCCGTCACCTACGAGGCCCTGCCGATCGACGAGATCCGGCAGATCGTGGCCCTCGCCCGCGCGCGCAAGATCCCGGTGTACGCCGACGACGCGGGTGGGGCGCGGGTCGGCCCCGCGGTCCTGGGCCAGCCGAAGATGCTGGACCTGGGCGTCACCGTGGGCGCGACCGGCCTCGACAAGTACGGCACGGTGGGGCCGCGCGTCGGCGTGCTCGCGGGCGACAAGGACCTGGTGGCCCGGATGCGGGCTCGGGCCTTCGAGTTCGGCCTCGAGGCGCGCCCGATGCTGTACCCGGCGGTGCTCAAGTCGCTCGAGCAGTACCGTCCCGAGCGCGTGCGGAGCCTGGTCGAGTGCACGAAGGAGGTCGCGGCGGCGCTCCGCGCGCGGCTCGGCGACCGGCTCCGGGAGACGCCGGTGACCGCCCAGCTCCTGGGCGAGGACACCCTCGAGCTGGCGCGCGAGCGCGCGGGCCTCGCCGAGACGTCCCTGGTTCCCTTCGAAGCTTCGGCGACCCTGGCGATGCTGCTGCTGCGCGACCACGGGATCGTCAGCGTGCACTTCGCCGGCATGCCGCCCGGCACCTCCGCGATGCTGTTCAAGTTCGTGCCGCCGGAGACGCTCCAGCGCTTCGGCGGGGCGGCCGCGTTCGCGGAAGCGGTCGACCACTCGCTGTCCAGCGTCGCGGCGATGATGGGAGATCGCGAGAAGGTCCGGGCCCTGCTGCTCGGGCCGGATCGCTGAGGAGCGCGCCATGCGCCACATGCTCGGAGCGCTCGTACTGGGAGTCTGGCTCGGGGCCGCCGGCGCGGCCCCGGCCGCGGAGCTGGTGGCGGCCAAGGGCACCGACGTCACCTCGTTCGACCCGGGAATCAACCCGACGCCGGACGCGCAGCAGGTCATCACCATGATCTACGACACGCTGATCCAGCGTGACGACAACATGCAGCTCAAGCCCGGGCTCGCGGTGTCCTGGCGCAACGTGGACCCGCTCACCTGGCAGATCAAGCTGCGGTCGGGCGTGAAGTTCCACAACGGCGAGCCGTTCGACGCGCGGTCGGTCAAGTTCACCCTCGAGCGTCTGAGCACGCCCGGCGACAAGGCGGGCGGACACGTGATGTTCTCCTCCTTCGGCGGTATCGAGCGCGTGGACATGCCGGACCCGCTGACCGTGAACATCCGGACCAAGCGCCCGGATCCGGTGCTGCCGGCGCGACTCGCCCAGACCTTCGGGGCTCAGATGATCCCGGCCGAGTACACGACCAAGGTGGGGTTCCCGGGGCTGGCCAAGAACCCGGTCGGCACCGGACCGTACAAGCTGGGTCAGTGGCTCAAGGACGACCGGACCATCCTCGAGGCCAACAAGGACTACTGGGGCGGGGCGCCCGCCATCGAGCGCGTGGTGTGGCGGATCATCCCGGACGATCTGGCGCGTGTGTCGGCCCTCCAGGCGGGTGAGGTGCAGGTGATCGTGCGGGTGCCGCCCGACCAGGTGCCGACCATCGAGAAGCGCGGGGGCCTGCGGGTGGAGCGGGTACTCGGC
This sequence comes from Candidatus Methylomirabilota bacterium, assembly GCA_035948165.1. Taxonomy (GTDB): domain Bacteria; phylum Methylomirabilota; class Methylomirabilia; order Rokubacteriales; family CSP1-6; genus CAMLFJ01. The sequence continues at coordinate 10,851 of DASZJM010000504.1, read as the reverse complement.
AACGTCACGAACGTGTTCACGGTCTGCGGGATCAAGAAGGACACGGGGCCGCTGGCCGACAAGCGCATGCGCCAGGCCATCGCGTACGCGATCGACCAGAAGTCGCTGATCGACAACCTCTTCCGTGGGCTCGCCGCTCCCCTGGGCCAGGGGGCTCCCAGCACCGACTTCGGCTTCAATCCGGCGATCAAGCCGTACCCCCACGATCCCGCGAAGGCGAAGGCCCTGCTCTCCGAGGTCGGGTACAAGGGCGAGGAGGTGCTGGTCCGGAGCGCGAGCGGCTACATCGTCAACGACGTGGCCGTCGTCAACGCCACCACCGAGATGCTCCGAAAGGTCGGCATCAACGCTCGCGCCGAGATCGTCGACATCCAGACCCGTCTCGAGATGATCAAGAACGGCAACGTCACCGGGCTCCTCCTGATCAACCCGCAAGGGACCAATTTCGACACCGACGGGGTCGTGTGGCGGCTGATGGGGCCCGGCGGCATCCTCGCGGTGCACTGGAAGGGGAGCGATCCGGACCAGGAGTTCGCCCGCCTCATGGAAGAGGCGCGGTACACCGTGGACCAGAAGAAGCGCCAGCAGAACTACTACCGGGCCGCCGAGATCTTCGCCGACGAGCTGCCGTGGATCCCGGTCTTCCAGGACGTGGCGACCTTCGGGGTCTCGGCCAAGGTGAAGAACTTCAAGCCACGTCCCGATTGGCTGGTGCTGCCGCAGCGCCTGGGGCTGTAGCGGAGGAACTCGATGGGATGGCTTGGCGGGACGGCGCGCGCGCTCGGCCACCTCCTCGTCGTGATGCTGGGCACCGCGAGCCTCGTGTTCGTGGTACTCCGGCTCACCGGCGATCCCGCGATGATGGTCGCGCCGCCGGGAGCGACCCTGGACGACCTGGCCGCGATCCGCCGCGAGCTCGGCCTGCATCACTCCATTGGAGTGCAGTACGTCGAGTTCCTGCGGAAGCTCGCGGTCGGAGATCTGGCCCAGTCGTTCCGTTACCGCCGGCCCGCGCTCGAGATCGTGGGCGAGCGCGCGGTGGCCACCGTCCAGCTCGCCCTGGTCGCCCAGCTTCTCGCCATCGCGGTCGCGATCCCGCTCGGGGTGATCGCGGCCATCCGGCGAGATTCGTGGATCGACGCGGCGCTCACCGGGCTCGCGACCCTCGGGCAGTCGATCCCGCACTTCTGGCTCGGCCTCATGGCGATCGTGGTGTTCGCGGTCCACCTCGGCTGGCTGCCCACCTCCGGCCGCGGCGGCTGGCTGCACCTGGTGCTGCCCGCGATCACGCTCTCGTCCTATTCGATGGCGAGTCTCACCCGGTTGATGCGCTCGAGCGTGCTCGAGGTGCTCGGGTCCGACTACATTCGCACCGCCCGGGCGAAGGGACTCGGGGCGGGGCCGGTGCTCTTCAAGCACGCCCTGAAGAACGCGATGATCCCGGTCGTCACCCTGACTGGTCTCCAGCTCGGCGTGTTGCTGTCCGGCGCGGTCATCGTCGAGACGGTGTTCGCATGGCCGGGCGTGGGCCGGCTCATCATCGAGGCCATCCATACCCGCGACTACCCGCTCGTCCAGGCGGGCGTCGTGCTCATGGCGTTGCTCTTCGTGGTCGTGAACCAGGGGGTCGATCTCTGCTATCGCTGGCTCGATCCCCGCATGGCGGAACGACGCGGATGAGCCACGTGGACGTCTCGGTCCCCGCCCGCCCGGCGGCCGTTCCGGCGACCCTGCCGGCCGAGAGTGCGCGTGAGCCGCGGCGGCGCCGCTTGACGCTCAAGCCCCTCTTCGGCGCCGTGGTTGGGACGGCGCTGCTGCTCGCCACGCTCTTTCCCGGGCAGATCGCCCCGGCCAGCCCCACCGATCAGCAGCTGGCCGAGCGACTTCGCCCGGCCGCGTGGATGGACGGGGGCACCTCGGGCCACCTGCTCGGCACCGACTCCCTCGGGCGCGACGTGTGCAGCCGGGTGATCTACGGGGCGCGCACCACCTTCCTGGTGGCGCTCGTCTCGTCCCTGATCGGAGGCATCGGCGGGACGGGCCTGGGCCTTCTGGCCGGCTACCACGGCGGGGTTCTCGACGAGCTCGTGCGGAAGCTGGTCGACATGCAGCTGGCCTTTCCCTATCTCCTCCTCGCCATCTCCGCCATGGCGGTCGCCGGGCGCAGTCTGCCCATCTTGGTGGTGGTGCTCGCGCTCAGCAGCTGGCCGGCCTTCGCCCGCATCGTGCGCGGCGAGGTGCTGTCCCTCCGCGAGCGTCAGTTCATCGAGGGGGCGCGGGCCATCGGCTGCGGTGACTGGCGCATCCTGCTCGCCCACGTGCTGCCGGGGGTGACCGCCTCGCTCTGCGTGGTGTGGAGCTTCGACCTCGCGCGGGTCGTGGTGCTGGAGTCGAGCCTGAGCTTCCTCGGGCTCGGCGTCCAGCCGCCCACCCCGAGCTGGGGCATGGATCTGAGTGAATCGCGGCAATTCCTGCAGATCGCCTACTGGACGGTGCTGTTTCCCGGCCTGGCGATCAGTCTGGTCGTGCTGGCTGCCAACCTCGTCGGCGACTGGGTGCGAGACGCCCTCGACCCCATCGTCAAACGGAACCGTGCCGCGGCGTAGCGGGCGGCCCCGACACCAAGGGAGCGAGACGGGAACATGACACATTCGACAGGTTCCAACGCGGACTGGATTCGGCGTGACGACGAGGCCATCCTGGGCTGGCGCCACTTCCCGCGGGTCGTCTTCGAGCGCGGCCAGGGCCTGCGCCTCTGGGACGTGGAGGGCCGCGAGTACCTCGACTTCGTGGCCGGCCATATCTCCCTGCTGCTCGGGCACAACCACCCCGAGCTGCGTGAGGTCTTGATCGAGCAATCCGCCAAGCTCTGGCACCACTACAAATACTTCGCGGCGACCCCGGTGGTCGAGTTCGCGGAGACCCTCAAGGCCGCCCTGCCGCCCGAGCTCGACGTGATCAACTTCGCGGCGGTGGGATCAGAGGCCAACGAGGTCGCGCTCCGGGTGGCCCGTGGAGTCACCAAGGCCTTCGACGTGGTGGCGGTGATCGGGGGCCTCTACGGGGGCACCCTCACCGTGGAGGGGCTCAACAGCATCGGGGGGCCGCGCAAGCGCCATCTCGGTCCGCTCCTGAGCCCGGCGCGGACCTCGACGATCCTGACCCCGGATTGCTACCGGTGTCCGCTGGGGCTCAAGTACCCGTCGTGTGACATCGAGTGCGTGAAGGCGAGCGAGGAGATGACGGAGCGGGTGAGCACCGGCGACGTGGCCGCGATCATCACCGAGACCATCCTCGGGGCCGGCGGTATGATCGTGCCGCCGCCCGAGTGGTTGCCGCGTCTGAAGGCGATGGCGGAGCGCATGGGCGCCCTCCTCATTCTGGACGAGGTACAGGTCGCGCCCTTCAAGACCGGCCGGACGTGGTGCTTCGAGCACTCCGGGATCGTCCCCGACGTCGTGAGCCTGGGGAAGGGCATCGGGGCCGGCATGGCCATCACCGCCATGGCGACCCGGCGCGACCTCGCCGATCGCGCGCGCGCCGCGGAGGTGGGGGTGCCGTGGGCCGGGACCTTCGCGGGCGAGCCCCTCTACGCGGCGGTGGCCAAGCGGAGCTTCGAGATCCTCGTGGCCGGCAACTACGCCCAGCGGGCCGCCGAGCGCGGCGAGCAGCTGATGTCGCGTCTGCGCGACCTCCAGCATCGCTACGAGATCATCGGCGACGTGCGCGGGCGGGGGCTGTACATCGGCGTCGAGATCGTGAAGGACGCGATCGGGCGCCAGCGGGACAACACCATGATGCATCGCATCCGGTGGAACGCCCTCGAGGAAGGCCTGCTCGTGGCCGGGTCGAGCAACGTGCTGAAGATGTTCCCCGCGCTCACGATCACGCCGGCCGAGATCGACGAGGGGGTCGACAAGCTGGAGCGGGCGGTGAAGCGGGCGCTGGACGGGCAGCCCCGCGGGGTCGACCGCTTCACGACGACCAGCGTCGCCTAGATGGCCACTTACAGGAGAGACCATTCATGAGGCAATCCGTCCGTGTCGTGGGCTTCGTGGCGACCTTGCTCCTCTCCGCGATCGCGCTCGCGTCGGCTCAGACCGGTGACCTGGCTATCGCGGTCGCCACCGATCCGCTGACTCTCGATCCGAGGGGCGCCTCGAACGTCATCTCCTGGAGCCTCGCGTATCACATCGCGGATCCGCTCGTCGGGAAGGACAAGGATCTGAAGATCGTCCCCCTGCTCGCCGAGTCGTGGGATCGGCCGGATCCATTGACGTGGCGCTTCAAGCTGCGTCGCGGGGTCAAGTTCCAGAACGGCGAGGACGTGAACGCCGCCGCGGTGAAGGCCACGCTCGACGTCATGATCGATCCGGAGCTGGCCAAGGCGAAGAAGATCCAGGTCTCGGCCTTCATACGAGGAAACTTCCGGACCGTCGAGCGCGTCGAGGCGCCCGATCCATACACCGTGATCATCAAGACCAAGGCGCCCTATCGCCCGATGCTGCTGGGGTTGTCCCAGCTCGGGATCGCGCCGGCCAGCGCCCTGGACGCCGGGGAGGCCTACGTGGCCCATCCGGTCGGCGCGGGCCCCTACAAGTTCGTCGAATACGTGCCGGGATCGCGGCTCGTCCTCGAGGCGAATCCCACCTACTGGGGCGCCAAGCCGGCCTTCAAGCGGGTCACGGTGCGGATCATCCCCGAGAATGCCACCCGGGTCGCCGCGCTCCAGACCGGCGAGGTGCTCGCCATCTACAACGTTCCCCCCGACTCGATCGACCGCCTGAAGGCGAACAAGGACCTGGTGGTCCAGGACACGCTCACCACCCGCTACAACTACCTGTATCTCCAGAACGACCGGCCGCCGTTCAACGACAAGCGGGTGCGCCTGGCGATCAACTACGCCCTCGACAAGGATCAGATCACGCGCGTCATCTTCAAGGGCCTCGCCAAGCCAGCCTCGGCCCCGATGGGGCCGGCCACCGCGTTCTTCGACAAGAACCTGAGCCCCTATCCGTTCGACGTGGCCAAGGCCAAGGCGTTGCTGACCGAGGCCGGCTACCCGAACGGGCTCAAGTTCGTCATGGGCACGCCGTTCGGCCGCTTCATCAACGATCGGCAGGTCGCGGAGGCGGTGGTGGGGCAGCTCGCCAAGGCCGGCTTCACGGTGGACCTCCGGGTAGAGGAATGGGGGACGAGCCTCGCCAACCTCATGGCCCGCAAGTACGACGCCATGTTCGGCGCCTACGGCGGCTCGCCCGACCCCGACTACATGCTGAGCTGGCTCTTCACGGCCAAGAGCAGCGTGGTGGGCTTCAACAAGCCGGAGGTCGAGACGCTGCTGCTCGAGGGCCTCCAGGCCCCCGACGACGCGGCGGCGCGCAAGACCTACGAGCGGATCCAGAAGATCGTGTGGGAGGACGTGCCGCTCGGGTTCCTCTACTTCCAGCCCGACATCGTCGCCTACAGCAGGCGGCTCAAAGGCTTCGGCCCCCGCGTCGACGAGTACGTCGACGTGAGAGGCGCTCGGGTCGAATAGACGGCGCGCCCCGGCCAGGGCTCTCGGGATGTGGAACGTCTACCTCCGGCAGATCGTCCAGGCGGCGATCGTCCTGCTCAACGTGTCGCTCGTGGTCTTCGTCCTGGTGCGGATCGTGCCGGGCGATCCCGCGCGTCTCATGCTGGGGATGGAGGCCTCGGAGGAGGCAATCCAGGCCGCCCGCGCCCAGTTCGGGTTCGACCGCCCTCTCTATATCCAGTACGTCCAGTTCGTCGGCGGCGCTCTCCGGGGCGACCTGGGGCAGTCGGTCCGATTTCGACGGCCGGTGGGGGACCTCCTTCGCGAGAGCTTTCCCGCCACCCTCGAGCTGGCCCTGGCCGCGACCGTGATCGCGCTGATCCTGGCCGTGCCCGCCGGCATCTACGCCGCCGTGCACCGCGACGGGGTGCTGGATCGGCTCCTCATGGCGGGAGCGCTGATCGGGCAGGCGATGCCGATCTTCTGGCTCGGCATCATGCTGATCACGCTGTTCTCGGTGAAGCTGGGCTGGCTGCCCACCTCGGGCCGGGGCTCGCTCGCGCAGCTGATCATGCCGAGCGTGACCCTCTCCACGTACGTCATGGCCCTGCTGGCCCGGCTGACCCGCTCCAACATGCTCGACGTGCTGCGCGAGCAGTACGTGCGCACCGCGCGGGCCAAGGGCCTGCGGGAGACCGTCATCGTGCACAAGCACGCCTTGATGAGCGCCGCGCTGCCCATCGTCACGGTGCTGGGGCTGCAGGTCGGCGCCCTGCTGAGCGGCGCGGTCGTGACCGAGACCGTCTTCAACTGGCCGGGGATCGGCACCCTGGCCCTGCGGGCGATCCAGCAGCGCGACTACCCGGTGGTGCAGGGGGTCGTCCTCGTCAGCGCCGCGCTCTTCGTGTTGATCAACGGGATGGTCGACCTGGCCTACCGGTATCTCGATCCACGCGTCCGGCTCACGTGAGATCGGCAGGGGCCCGGTGAGTCCGGCAACCGATATCGAGGTCGCCGCTCCGTTCGTCCGGTCGGAAGCGAGGCCGGCGCGCCCGTCCGTCTTCCGTCACTCCGGGTTCCTCTTCGGCCTGGTCACCGTGTCGCTCGCCCTGCTGGTCGCCCTCTTTCCCCACGCGGTGGCGACCCAGGATCCGCTCGCCCAGGACATCGGCAATCGGCTCGTCCCCCCGGCCTGGATGTCCGGGGGCAGCCCGCAGTGGCTGCTGGGAACCGATCACCTCGGCCGGGACATCCTGAGCCGGGTGCTCTACGGCAGCCGGGTATCGCTCGCGGTGGGCCTGTGGTCGGTCCTCATCGGCGGCCCGGTCGGACTGCTCCTCGGCCTGGCGGCCGGTTACCGCGGGGGAGCCGTCGACAGCCTGGTCATGCGCCTGGTGGACCTCCACCTCGCGTTTCCCTTCGTCCTGCTCGCGATGGCCATGATCGCGATCCTGGGCCCCGGGTTGTGGAAGATGGTGGCGGTGTTCTCGATCACGAGCTGGATGCTGTACGCGCGCACCGTCCGCTCCTCGGTGCTGGCCCTCCGGGAGCGGGAATTCGTCCAGGGCGCCTGGGCCCTCGGGGCGACCGGGACCCGGATCGTCTCGCGCCACATCCTGCCGAACGTGGTGAATTCGCTGGTCGTGCTCCTGTCCTTCGATCTGGCCCGGATCATCCTCGCCGAGTCGGCCCTGAGCTTCCTCGGGCTCGGCGTTCCGCCGCCCACGCCGTCGTGGGGGGGAATGCTCAGCGAGGGCCGCGAATACATCGAGGACGCATGGTGGATCGCGGCCTTTCCCGGAGTCGCCATCATGCTCGTCACGGTCGGCGTGAGCTTCCTGGGCGACGGCTTGAGAGATGTCCTCGATCCCCGGTTCGAACCCCTCAACGATAGGACCCGCGGAGGCGACGTTGGCAAATCCCAAACGTAGCGCGACATCTGGCGATCGGCTCGAGCTCGGCGTGGACATCGGCGGCACCTTCACCGACGTGGTCCTCGTGCGCGGCGCGGGTCGGATCACGACGGCCAAGGTGCTGACCACGCCCCACGAGCCCGAGCGGGCGGTGCTGGAGGGGATCGCCAAGGTGCTCGCGGAGGAGGCGGTCACCGCTGGGCGCGTCACGCGGTTGATCCACGCCACCACGCTCGCGACGAACGCCATCGTCGAGCGAAAGGGCTGCCGGACCGCGATGCTGACCACCACCGGCTTTCGCGACGTCCTGGAGACGCGCAACGAGCTCCGTTACGACCTCTACGATCTCTTCCTCGATCTGCCGCCCGCGGTGGTTCCCCGCTTCCTGCGAATTCCGGTCGACGAGCGCATCCGCTACGACGGCAAGGTGCTGCGGGCTCCCGAGCCAGCGGAGCTCGAGCAGACCGTCCAGCGCCTGGTGGCCGAGCAGGTCGATTCGGTCGCGGTGTGCTTCATTCACGCGTACGCCAACCCCGAGAACGAGCAGCGTGTGGGGGAGATGCTCCGGAAGCATCTGCCGGGGCTGGCGGTGTCCCTCTCGTCCGAGGTGCTGTCCGAGATCGGCGAGTACGGCCGCTTTTCCACCACCGCGATCAATGCCTACGTGCAGCCGCTGGTGGCCCGCTATCTCGAGCGCCTGTCCGGCACTCTCGAGGCGGACGGCTTCAAGGGCGCGTTCACGGTGATGGCGTCGAGCGGCGGCACGATGCCCCTGGCCACCGCCAAGCGGTTCCCGGTCCGGCTCATCGAGTCCGGGCCCGCGGCCGGGGTGCACGCCGCCTCGGCGGCGGGTGTTTCGCTCCGGATCCCGCGCCTCCTCTCGCTCGACATCGGGGGCACCACCGCCAAGATGTGCGTGATCCAGGACGGCAAGGCGAACTGGACGACCGATTTCGAGGTCGCGCGGCTCAGCCGATTCAAGAAGGGCAGCGGGCTGACCCTCAAGGTCCCGAGCGTGGACCTGATCGAGATCGGGGCCGGTGGCGGCAGCATCGCGCGCGTCAATGCGCTCGGCCTGATCGAGGTGGGGCCGGATAGCTCCGGATCGGATCCCGGCCCGGCCTGCTATGGACTGGGCGGAGACTTCGCGACCGTCACGGACGCGGACGTGCTCCTGGGCTACCTCAATCCGGCCAATTTCCTGGGCGGGGAGATGCGGCTGGACCCGGGCGCCGCCGAGCGGGCGGTCATGAAGGCGATCGGGGCTCCGCTCCGGATGGACGTCCGGCGCGCGGCGTACGGCGTCAACTCCATCGTGAACGAGAACATGGCCAACGCGGCGCGGGTCTATACCGCGGAGCGAGGCATCGACATCCGGTCGTTCACCCTCTTCGCCTTCGGCGGCGCCGGCCCGGTTCACGCGTGCGGGGTGGCCGAGCGCCTCGGCATCTCGGTGGTGATCGTGCCCCCCGCCGGCGGGGTCCTGTCCGCCATCGGCTGCGTGCAGGCGCCGATGGCCTTCGACATGGTCCGCGGGTTCAAATGCGACCTGGACGGAGCCGACTTCGCGCGAGCCAATGCACTACTCGCGGGCATGGTCGAGGAGGGGCGAGCTCTGCTCCAGCGGGCCGGCTTCACCCGCGGCGTGGTGGTGGAGGCTTCGGCCGACATGCGCTTCGCCGGGCAGCGCTCGGAGGTGAACGTGCCCCTGCGGCGCATCGCGCTACCGGCCTCGCCGGCGAGCGCGATCGACCGCGACTTCCGGGCGGTCTATCGGGCGCGCTACGGACGCGATGTGCCCGAGGTCAAGCCGGAGTTTGTGAATCTTCGAGTCACCGTGCGCGGCCCGAGCCACGCCGGACGGCTCCGGCCACCGGTCCCGCGTCGGGAGGCGCGCGTGCCGGGCCCCTCGTCCCGGCGGCCCATGTTCTTCGAGCCGAGGCGAGGCTTCGTCGACTGCCCGGCCTACGGGCGCGCCGCCCTCGTGAAGGGGCAGCGGATCACCGGCCCGGCGGTTGTCGAGGACCGGGACTCGACCGCGGTCGTGCCCCCTCGGTGGACGGCCACCATCGATCACCTCGGTAATCTCGTCCTGACGCGGTGAGGAGACCCATGCGAAAGACCGGAACGGATCCTTTGCTGATCAGCATGCAGTGGGCAAAGCTGCAATCGGTGGTCGACGAGGCGAGCGTGACCTTGCTCCGGACCGCCTTCTCCCGGATCGTGACCGAGGCCAACGACTACACGTGCGCGCTCTTCGACACCCGCGGTGACATGATCATCCAGTCCACCCAGGGGCTGACGTCGTTTACCGGTGTCCTCGCCGTCGCCATCAAGCATTTCCTCGCCGCCTTCCCGGCGGCGGCCCTCGAGCCGGGCGACTGCCTGATCATGAACGAGCCGTGGCTGGGGGCCAGCCAGGTCAACGACATGCACGTGGTCACGCCCATCTTCCATCGGCGACAAGTGGTCGCCTATGCCGCCAACATCTCGCACTGTCCGGACGTGGGAGGACGAATCCTGTCCGGGGATTCACGCGAGGTGTTCGAGGAGGGCATTCGCCTGCCGATGTCCAAGCTGTTCAAGCGCGGCAAGCCGAACGACGAGCTCCTCCGGATCTTCCTGAACAACGTCCGGGTGCCGGATATCGTCCGGGGTGACCTGATGGCTCAGTGGTCGTCGAACGTGATCATGGAGCGGGGTGTCCTGGCCTTCCTCCGGGAGTATCGGCTGGATTCGCTCGCCGGGATCGCGCGGGAGATCCTCAGCCGGTCGGAGGCGGCCATGCGCGCGGCCATCCGCGAGATCCCGGATGGGACCTACGCGAGCGAGATCGAGACGGATGGCTTCGACGAGCCCCTTCGAATCTGCACTTCGGTCACGGTGCGGGGAGACCGGATCGGCGTGGACTATGCCGGGACGTCACCCCAGACGCCGGTGGGCATCAACTGCTGCTGGAACTATACGTACGCGGAGACGGTGTTCCCGTTGATCTGCGTGGTCCGGCCCGCCACGCCGGTCAACGGCGGCTGTCTGCGTCCCCTGACCGTGGTGGCACCCGAGGGCAGCGTCCTCAACCCTCGCTTTCCCGCCGCGGTGGGTGCGCGCGCCATGGCCTCGATGTTCCTGCCCGCCGCCGTCTTCCGGGCGCTCGCGGCGGCGGTGCCGGATCGGGTGCTCGCGGATCCGTCGGCGCCGACCTGGATCCCGACGTGCTCCGGGGTCAATCAGTACGGGAAGCGCTTCGCGGACATCATCTTCATGAATGGCGGTCTCGGCGCGCGCCCGACCAAGGACGGCATCAACGTCATCGGCTTCCCGGCCAATATCTCCAGCACTCCCGTCGAGATCTTCGAGAACGAGAAGCCGATGATGGTGACCGAGAAGCAGCTGATCTCGAACTCGGGCGGCCCCGGCCGG
>DASZJM010000503.1:10000-16294 GCA_035948165.1 Candidatus Methylomirabilota bacterium | reverse complement strand
CTTCTGTCGTGAGCTTCGAGCTCTCGGAGTGGCCACGCCCATCCTCATGCTAACCGCTCGACACGGGTCCCATGACTGCGTGACGGGACTGAACGTCGGGGCCGACGACTGTCTCGCCAAACCCTTCGCCTTCGCTGAACTGCTGGCTCGGCTGCACGCGCTGCTCAGGCGTTCAACACTCGCACGGTCGGTCGTCCTTACGGTCAGTGATCTGTCGCTCGACCCGGCGCGGCGCATGGTGATTCGCGCCGGTAGGCCCATCAGTCTCACCCCGAGAGAATACGCCATCCTGGAACTGCTGATGCGCCACCAGGGAGAAGTGCTGACCCGGGCGAGCCTTGGCCAACGTCTGGGGCGGAACGAGGGCGATATCAATCTGGTCAATCTCGTCGATGTCCACATTAGCCACCTGCGGAGGAAGATTGACCGCGAGCCGCTGGAGTCGCTGATCCACACGGTCAGGGGGCGAGGCTATCGGCTCGGAAGGCTCGTGTAGGGGAGTCGGAATCCCCGTCACCCGGTCACGGTGAAGATCACGGGTTCAAGTCCCGTCACGGTCGCCACCGTCACTTGATAACCGGCAGGCGCTCGAGCCCCGGCGCCGTAGCGGACTGGACCAGTGGGCCGGCGCGTGCTAGACGTCGAGGCGGGATGCAAGTACCCAGGCCGATTCATCCACGGGATCGACCTTGGCGACTGGTATCCCTGCTGGAACCTCGCACTCGCGGGACGCCTTTGGTCTCCAGACTCCATGGCCGTAATCGATCCAGGACTTGCGGCATCACACCAGCCGTCCGCGACGTTCCGATCGACGTCTTGCGGACGACCGGCGTGCCGCAAGGTGTGCCTACGCTGCGGGCGACTTGGTACGTGTGGGCCGCGGCGTGGGTCCGTGGAGGCGCGCACGTCGGCATCGGCACGGAGAACACGCCGCTGGGTGTCGCAACACAAGCTCGAGCGGGTTCTAAGGCTCGAAGACATTGAGTTGGCGTTCGAGGAAGCGCGACGGCGGCAACTTCCCGAAGGCCCGTCGCGCCTTGCAAGTCTCTACCTCGCCGATGATTCGGACCGGGGGCGCGCTCATGTCCATCGCATGTTGGGGGCTGTCTTCATACTGAGGGTCACCGTCCCTTGGGCACTCCGTGTAGCGCGCGTTGACACGAAGTGGTTCGATCTCTACTGCCAGGAGTCGAAGACTGAGTACCTGCAGAACTACTGGGCCTCTGTCGCCTTCGACACCACATCAGCAAGCTGGGAGTACCTCGTTGACAGGATGATTCAGGTCTCCGAGCCGGCCGACATCGAGTACATCCGCAAGTTCGGGGCCGGTCCTTTCCCTGCCGAGCCCTCCTACACCGGCCGCTTCTAAATCCCATCAGCCGCGGGACGCGGTACTCGCCAGAAGTCTTGGGCCGAAGGCCTCCCCCTAATCGTTTGGCGGCGCGGGGCGGATTATGCGGCTGATGTGACAGGACGACAGGGTGCCCCGGGCAGCGACAAGTGGCCGGTAAGTTGTCGGGTGCTTGACGGAAACAGCCGATGAGCCCATTCGGCTGATCAAATCCAAGATGCTAGACTCGATCAGCGGGCTCATCGGCATCTATCAGTAGCGAACCGGCCCAAGAGAGGATCAGAATGCGCACGTTCGTGACGGGGATTTTGATCGTGATGGCCCTGACGGTCTTGACGAGCTGCTTCATCGAGGGACCGGTTCCATACACCTACTCAGCCACCTATTGCTCCGGGTGCTGGCAGGGCACGTGGGAAGGCCGCGAGGGCTGGCATTATGGCGGCGGGCGTCCGTGGGAACGCGAACATCATGAAGGCGATCACCTGGGCGAGGGCCATCGGGGCGAGGGGCCCGTCCATGAGGGACACCGCTAGAATCCTCGGGCCCGGAGCAAGCCCGAACCACTCGATCAACCAGGCGGCGAAATGCTTCAGCTCGTCGTGCTGGCCGCGGACAGTGCTAGTGGTGGCGATCAACGTGAGGACCGAGCTCGACGGAAGCTGATCGCGGGATTACTAGTGGCGAGCGAGCGCATCTCATGGGAGCGCGGTTCGCCCCATGCTATCCTGACCGCCATGGTTTCGATGGAAACGCTCGTCTCGCTCTGCAAGCGGCGCGGCTTCGTGTTCCAGTCGAGCGAGATCTACGGCGGCACCGGCTCGTGCTGGGACTACGGCCCGCTCGGGGTGGAGCTGAAGAACAAGATCAAGCACGTGTGGTGGCGCGACTTCGTCCAGCGGCGTCCGGACATGCTCGGCCTCGACGCCTCCATCCTCATGCATGCGAGCGTGTGGAAGGCGAGCGGCCACGTCGACCACTTCACCGATCCGATGGTGGACTGCCGCGAGTGCCGTCACCGGTTCCGGGCCGATCAGCTCGCGGAGACGCCGTGGGTGCACTACTGCCCGGCCACCAAGGGCAACAAGTTCACGATCCCGGCCGGGGAGGCGTGCACCCACTGCGGCGCGACGCGCACCCTCTGCCCGGACTGCGGCAAGGGGGAGCTGACGCCGCCGCGGCACTTCAACCTGATGTTCAAGACCTTCATGGGCCCGGTGGAGGAGGACGCGGCGGTCACCTACCTGCGCCCGGAGACCGCGCAGGGCATCTTCGTCAACTTCGACAACGTGCTCCAGTCGATGCGGCGCAAGCTCCCCTTCGGGATCGGCCAGATCGGCAAGGCGTTCCGGAACGAGATCACCCCCGGCAACTTCATCTTCCGGACCCGCGAGTTCGAGCAGATGGAGATCGAGTACTTCGTCAACCCCCACGAGACGGTGGAGGGCCGGCCCGCCGACGAGTACTGGCACGACCGGTGGATCGAGGACTGCCTGGCGTGGTTCCGCCGCTACGGGATCCAGCCCGACAATCTGCGCCTGCACGAGCACGCGCGCGACGAGCTCGCCCACTACGCGAAGCGGACCGCCGACGTGCAGTACCGGTTTCCGATCGGCTGGAGCGAGCTGATGGGCATCGCCAACCGCACCGACTTCGATCTCAAGCAGCACGCCAAGTGGAGCGGCAAGGCGCTGACCTACTTCGACGAGGAGCGCAAGGAGCACGTGGTGCCCTACGTCATCGAGCCGTCGGCGGGAGTGGATCGGGCCCTCCTCGCGTTTCTCGTCGACGCGTACCGCGAGGAGGAGGTGCGGGGGGAGAAGCGGGTGGTGCTGCGTTTCCACCCCGAGCTGGCCCCGGTCTCGGTGGCGGTGCTGCCGTTGCTCAAGAAGCGCGACGACATCGTGCGCACCGCGCACGCCATCCGCGACGAGCTGTCCCGCCGGATCACCGCGGTCTACGACGACACCGCCGCGATCGGCCGGCTGTACCGCCGGCAGGACGAGGTGGGCACGCCCTACTGCGTGACCGTCGACGTGCAGACGGTGGGCGACACCGACAAGGGCGAGCCCGCGGACGGGAAGGTGACGATCCGGGACCGCGACTCGATGGAGCAGATCCGGGTCGACGCGACCCGCCTCGGCCGGGTGATCGACGACCTGCTGGGCGGCGCCGCGTGGGCCCAGGTCGCGGCGGGGGCCGAGCGCTCCTAGCCTACGACTGCGACGGCAGCCCGCCCGGAGCTGCCGGGGGCGCCGGCGCCGCGGGTGCCGCCGGCGTGGGGGCGCTCGGGGAGGCCGGGGGCGCCAGCAGGGGCGGCTCGGCGCGCGGCGGCGAGACGCCGGGGGCGTAGCGCGCGGGGCCACACGCCTCCTTCGGCTCGGTGCCCGCGATGAACGCCATCGTCACCGGGCGCACGCACCCGCCGCCCGCGTTCATGTCCACCGGCACCAGCACCACGCGCTCCGGGATCGGGAAGTCCTCCGGCGGGGTGCCGGCCAGCGCCTCCTGCATGTAGGCGGTCCAGATCGGCACCGCGACGCGCGAGCCGGTCTCGTCCTTGCCCAGACTGCGGGGGCGGTCGTAGCCGACCCACACCCCGGTCACCAGCTGCGGGGTGTAGCCGATGAACCACGCGTTCGAGTAGTCGTTGGTGGTGCCGGTCTTGGCCGCGGCGGGTCGGGCGAGCGCGCGGGCCGCGATCCCGGTGCCGCGCTCGATCGTGCCCCGCAGCATGTAGGTCATCACGTACGCCAGCTCCGGCGAGACGACCTGCTTGCTCTGCGGGGTGTTCTCCTCGAGCAGCTTCCGCTGCGAGTCGAGCACGTAGCGGATTGCGGTGGGGCGCACCCACGCCCCCTGGTTGGCGAGCGCGCCGTAGGCGGAGGTGATCTCGAGCAGGCTGAGATCGGAGGTGCCCAGCGCGATCGAGAGATTCTCGCCGAGCGGGCTCTCCACCCCGAGCCGCCGGGCCAGGTCCACCGTGCGGCGGACGCCGTTCTTCTCGAGCACCTTGACCGCGGCCACGTTCACCGACTCCTCGAGCGCCTGCTGGTAGGTGATCGGCCCGCGGAACTTCCGATCGTAGTTGTCCGGCTTCCACGGCTTGCCGTTGCGGCCGGTGGTGAACTCGACCGGGGAGTCGTCGACCACGCTGGCCGGGGTCTGGCCGGACTCGAGCGCGGCCAGGTACACGAAGGCCTTGAACGCCGAGCCGGGCTGCCGCCGCGCCTGCACCGCGCGATTGAACTCGCTCTTGAAGAAGTCGTAGCCGCCCACCATCGCCTTTATGTAGCCGGTCTGGGGCTCGATGGTGAGCAGGGCGCCCTCGGGTCGCTCCGGCGCGGGCGCGGCCTTGTCCTTCGCCGCCGCGGCCCGGCGCGACTCCAGCGACTTGAGCCCCTCCCGGAGCGCGCGCTCCGCCTTCACCTGCATGACCGGGGACAGCGTGGTGTAGACCTGCATGCCGCCCTTGAAGACGAGGTCGGCTCCGTACTGCGCCTCGAGCTGCTGCTGGACGTACTCGAGGTAGTACTGACCGGTGGTGCGGCGGCGCTCGGGCGGGATCAGCCCGAGCGTGGTCTCCGCGGTCTTCTTGGCCAGCGGGGGCGCGAGCGCGCCCACGTCCACCATGCGGGCGAGCACGGTGGCGCGCCGGCGCTTGGCCGCTTCCGGATGCTCGAACGGCGAGTAAGTCGAGGGCGCCTTGGGCAGCCCGGCCAGCAGGGTGGCCTCGGGGAGGCTCAGCTCGGCGACCGACTTGCCGAAGAAAGTGCGCGCGGCCGCCTCCACTCCGAAGGCGCCGTGGCCGAAGTAGATCTGGTTCAGGTACATCTCGAGGATACGGTCCTTCGAGTAGCGCCGCTCGAGCTCGAGGGCGAGCACCGCCTCCTTGAGCTTGCGCTCGAGGCTCTTGTCCGGGGTGAGGAAGAGCACCTTGGCGAGCTGCTGGGTGATGGTGCTGCCGCCCTCCACGATGCGCCCGCGCCGGAAGTTCTGGTAGACCGCGCGGGCGATGCCGGTGGGGTCGACCCCGTGGTGCGAGTAGAAGCGCGCGTCCTCGGTGGCGATGATGGCGTCACGCAGGGCCTTGGGGATCTGGGCGAGCGGCACGAAGATGCGGCGCTCGACGTGGAACTCGGTGATGAGCTCGTCGTTGTCGTCGAAGACCTTGGTGCCTTCACTCGCGTCGAAGGTCTCGAGCTGGGCTACCGAGGGGAGCGAGCCGGGGAGGATGGTGAGCACCCAGAACGCGGAAGCGGCCACTCCGAGCCCGACCACGAGGACCAGCGCGAGAACCGCCATCAAGGTCCAGCGGAGCCAGCGGCGGCGCCGGAGCGCGTCGCGTTTGGTGCGTCGGTCACCCGCCATGGATTGCTATTATACAGACGTGAACACGGCCCCCACCGCGGATCAACAGCTGGCCCGCATCCGCCGGGGCGCCGCCGAGATCGTGGTGGAAGCCGAGCTGCGCGCGAAGCTCGAGCGCTCCCGTCGCACCGGCACGCCGCTCAAGGTCAAGCTGGGCCTCGATCCGACCGCGCCGGACCTGCACCTGGGCCACACCGTCGTGCTCCAGAAGCTGCGCGACTTCCAGGACCTGGGCCACCAGGTGATCATCATCATCGGCGACTTCACCGGCATGATCGGCGATCCCACCGGCCGATCGGAGACCCGCCGTCCGCTCACCTGGGAGGAGATTCGCGAGAACGCGGAGACGTACAAGGCCCAGCTCGGCAAGGTGCTCGACATGGGGCGCACCCAGGTGCGCTTCAACTCGGAGTGGCTCGCCCCGCTGACCTTCGAGCAGATCATCCGCGAGACCGCGCACCTGACGGTGGCTCGCATCCTCCAGCGCGAGGACTTCGCGGCGCGGTACGCGGCGGGCCGGCCGATCAGCCTCCACGAGTTCCTCTACCCGCTCGCCCAGGGCTACGACTCGGTGG
>DASZJM010000503.1:0-5000 GCA_035948165.1 Candidatus Methylomirabilota bacterium | reverse complement strand
GGACCCGGTGAAACTGTAGCGCCAGTGAAGATGCTGGCTACCCGCGTCAAGACGGAAAGACCCCGTGAACCTTTACTATACCTTGGTATGGAATTCTGGCAGGGTCTGTGCAGGATAGGTGGGAGGCTTTGAAGCCGGAGCGCTAGCTTCGGTGGAGCCGTCGTTGAGATACCACCCTGATCGTGCTGTAGTTCTAACCTGGGCCCGTGATCCGGGCCGGGGACAGTGCCAGGCGGGTAGTTTGACTGGGGCGGTCGCCTCCTAAACGGTAACGGAGGCGCTCAATGGTCGGCTCAGCACGGTTGGAAATCGTGCGTCGAGTGTAAGGGCAGAAGCCGGCTTAACTGCGAGACCAACAAGTCGAGCAGGTGCGAAAGCAGGACCTAGTGATCCGGTGGTCCCGAGTGGAAGGGCCATCGCTCAACGGATAAAAGGTACTCCGGGGATAACAGGCTGATCTTGCCCAAGAGTTCACATCGACGGCAAGGTTTGGCACCTCGATGTCGGCTCATCGCATCCTGGGGCTGGAGCAGGTCCCAAGGGTTGGGCTGTTCGCCCATTAAAGCGGTACGTGAGCTGGGTTTAGAACGTCGTGAGACAGTTCGGTCCCTATCTGACGCGGGCGTAGGAGGTTTGAGGGGAGCTGCCCCTAGTACGAGAGGACCGGGGTGGACGGACCGCTAGTGTGCCAGCTGTTCCGCCAGGAGCACCGCTGGGTAGCTATGTCCGGCAGGGATAAGCGCTGAAGGCATCTAAGCGCGAAACCCGCCTCAAGATGAGACCTCCCAGGGCGTAAGCCCTCTGAAGGCCCCTGGAAGATTACCAGGTTGATAGGCCGCGGGTGTAAGCGCCGTAAGGCGTTCAGCCGAGCGGTACTAATCGGCCGTGCGGCTTGACCACGTTGCACTCTTATATACAAGTCTGCTGAGGCGACATTGCTTGGCTGCACTCGAGAATCAACGTATTCGATTGCCATCCGATTCCCGGTGGCGTTGCCGGAGGGGCCACACCCGTTCCCATCCCGAACACGGAAGTTAAGCCCTCCAGGGCCGATGGTACTGCGCTGGTAACGGCGTGGGAGAGTAGGTCGCTGCCGGGGTAATTCAAGCGCCCGGGCCGAAAGGCTCGGGCGCTTTCGCATTCTTCGCCGCGGTCACACGGAGGAGCAGATGCCGACACCGTCCCATTCCGAAATCCTTGTCGACGAGATCGCGAGCCCGATCGGGCGCATCGTGATCGCGGCCCACGAGGGCCGCCTCTGCGCGCTGGAGTTCGGCCGGGCCCGCGTGGCCCGCACGGTGTCCGCGCGCTACGGGCGGACGCGCCTGGTCCGCGCCCGTAACCCGTTCGGGATCAGCGCGCGGATCCGCGCCTACCTGGCCGGCAAGCTCACCGCGCTCGACCGCATCGCGGTCGACACCGGCGGCACCGCGTTCCAGCGCCGGGTCTGGCAGGCCCTGCGCCGGATCCGGCCCGGCCGCACCCGAAGCTACGGCGCGCTGGCCCAGGCCCTGGGGTACGGCGCGGCGGCGCGCGCGGTGGGCGCCGCCAACGGCCGCAACCCGATCTCCATCGTGGTGCCGTGTCACCGCCTGATTGGAGGCGACGCCTCGCTCACCGGGTACGGCGGAGGTCTCTGGCGCAAGGAGTGGCTCCTCCGCCACGAGGGGGCCGCGGCTCCCCGCGGAGGACCGGCCGCGACTAGAGCACGAGGCGGACGATCGTCTGCAAGGCGGCGCTCGCCACGTTGAAAATCGGCTGGACGACGTAGCGCGTTCCCCCGGTGAACAGGAGCAGGATGAGCAGGAACGGACCGACCTGCTCGAGCTGATGGATGAAGCTCCAGGACGCGCGGGGCAGCAGGTAGGGCAGGAAGTGCCCCCCGTCGAGCGGCGGCAGCGGGATCAGGTTGAAGATCCCGAGGGCCAGGTTGAACTTATAGATCCCGTCGAGCACGATCAGCAGGAGGCCGCCGTCGGGTCGGCCGATATCTCCCCCGAGCTCTCCGATGATCACGAGGGTCAGGAAGGCGGCGGTGAAGTTCGCGAGCGGTCCGGCCACCGCGACCCACGCCATGTCCCGGACCGGATGCGCGAGATTGCCGGCATTCACCGGGACCGGCTTCGCCCACCCGAAGCCGGCGAGCATGAACGCGATCGCCCCGATCAGATCGATGTGCGGCAGCGGGTTCAGAGTGAGGCGCCCGAGCCGCCGGGGCGTGGGATCGCCGAGGCGGACCGCGACGACCGCGTGAGCGAACTCGTGCACCGTCACCGCCACCAGGAGGGCGGGGGCGAGGAGGATCAGCTGGGAGAAGTATCCGATCGGGTTGTCGAAGGGATCGATCATCCGCCGCTCGGAGCCCCGCGCTCCGGGGACTCCGATTCGGTGGAGATCTCGGCGCCGGGAACGCGATAGCGCTCGTCGAGCCACGCGCCCAGGTCGATCAGACGGCACCGCAGCGAGCAGAAGGGGCGTTGAGGGTTTCCGGCCCATTCGCAAGCCGCGCCGCAGCGCGGACAGCGCACCTGACGACGGGCGCGGGCCTCGTGGCGTGCCACCGCGTCATCCTAGCCACGGGGGTTCCACCCTGTCAACCGGCCGCCCGGCGTTGACATCGGCCGGACGCCGGGAGAGGATACTGCCGTGTTCCGGCTGCTTCCGCGGGAAGAGAAGTTCTTCGATCTGT
The DNA here is from genome assembly GCA_035948165.1 of Candidatus Methylomirabilota bacterium. Classification (GTDB taxonomy): domain Bacteria; phylum Methylomirabilota; class Methylomirabilia; order Rokubacteriales; family CSP1-6; genus CAMLFJ01. The sequence continues at coordinate 2,311 of DASZJM010000503.1, read as the reverse complement.
TCGAGCAGCAGGCCACGCACATCGTGTCCGCCGCGCGCGCGCTCGAGGAGCTGACCCTCGACTACGCCGACGCCAAGGCGAAGGCCCAGCAGATCAAGGACCTGGAGCACGCGGGCGACACCCTCACCCACGAGATCGTCCGACGCCTGAACACCACCTTCATCACCCCGATCGATCGCGAGGACATCTACGCGCTCGCCGGCCGGCTCGACGACGTGCTCGACCTGATCGACGCGGTGGCCGACCGGCTCCTCCTCTACAAGATCAAGGCACCGACCGACGGCTCCATCGGGATGGCCAAGATCATCGTGAAGACCGCGGAGGAGACCGACCGCGCGGTGCGCTGCCTCCGGACCCTGTCGCCCTTCTATCACAAGCACGCGGTGGAGGTGAATCGGCTCGAGAACGAGGCCGATCGCGTGCTGCGCGATCAGCTCGCGGCCCTCTTCGAGGGCGGCACCGACGCCATCGAGGTCATCAAGTGGAAAGAGCTGTACGAGACCATGGAGTCGGTCACCGATCGGTGCGAGGACGTGGTCAACGTGATCGAGGGCATCACCCTCAAGATGGCCTGACCCGGCCCGCCCGCCGCGCATGAGCGGGTCCCTCCTGCTGGTGGCGCTCATCATCCTCGTCGCGCTCGCCTTCGACTACATCAACGGCTTCCACGACGCGGCCAACTCGATCGCCACCGTGGTCTCCACCCGCGTGCTCACCCCGATGCAGGCGGTGGCGTGGGCCGCCTTCTTCAACTTCGTGGCCGCCTTCGGCTTCGGGGTGCAGGTGGCCCGCACGGTGGGCAAGGGAGTCGTGGACGCGGGCGTCGTCGACCAGTGGGTGATCCTGGGCGGCCTGTGCGGGGCGATCACCTGGAACCTCGTCACGTGGTACTACGGGATCCCGTCGAGCTCCTCGCACGCCCTCATCGGCGGGTACGCGGGCGCGGCGGTCGCGAAGGCCGGCTTCGGGTCCCTCGTGGCCAGCGGTCTCGTCAAGATCCTGCTCTTCATCGTGCTGGCCCCGGTGCTGGGCCTCTGCCTGGGCTTCACGCTGATGGTGATCACCCTGTGGACGGTGCGGTCGATCCGTCCCAGCCGGGTCGACGGGCTCTTCCGCCGCATGCAGCTGATCTCCGCCGCCGCCTACAGCCTGGGTCACGGCACCAACGATGCCCAGAAGACGATGGGGATCATCGCGATCCTCCTCTTCTCCGCCGGCTATCTCGGATCCGAGTTCTACGTCCCGCTGTGGGTGATCATGGCCGCGCACGCCGCCATCGGGCTCGGCACCCTCGCGGGAGGCTGGCGCATCGTCAAGACCATGGGGATGAAGCTCACCAAGCTGCGTCCGATCGGCGGCTTCTGCGCCGAGACCGCGGGCGCCGTCATGCTCATCGGCACCGCCCTGGGCGGCATCCCGGTCAGCACCACCCACACCATCACCGGCTCGATCATGGGAGTCGGGGCCACCCAGCGGCTCTCCGCGGTCCGCTGGGGGGTCGCCAGCAACATCGTCTGGGCCTGGATCCTGACCATCCCGCTCTCCGGCCTGATCGCCGCCGCGGTCTGGGGCGTGACGAATCTGATCCTCCACGCCGGATGAGCGCGTCCGCCCCACGCGCGGGCCGGCTCGCCGCGACCGTGGGCCTCTGGGGGCTGGCGCTGGTCGGGTGGCTGCCGGCCCACCTGCCTCCCGCGGTCGGGCTGGCGGTGGGTCGGCGGCTCGGGGATGCCCTCTGGTGGCTCTTGCCCGGCCGCCGGCGGCTGACCCTCGAGAACATCCGGCTGAGCCTCGGTCGGGAGCTGACCTCCGACGAGGTCGCGCGCCTCGGCCGGCGCTCCTTCCAGCACCTGGGGATGAACCTGATCGAAGCCTGCTGCTACTTCCTCCGTCCTACCGACGTCATGCTGTCGCGCGTTCACCTCGAGGGGGTCGAGCACCTCCGGAGTGCCGCCGGCCAGGGCCGCGGCATCCTGGTCCTGACCGCCCATTACGGCAACTGGGAGCTGCTGGCGGCCGCCCATGGCCTCAGCGGGCTGTCGCTCTCCATCGTGATCCGGCCCCTCGATCATCCGGTGCTCGACGAGCTGGCCGCCCGGTTCCGCCGGCGTAGCGGAGCCGAGCTCATCGTCAAGCACCAGGCGGTGCGCGAGGTCTTGCAGGCCCTGCGCCGCGGGCGGATGGTCGGTATCCTGCTCGACCAGAACGCCACCCGCGCCGAGGGGGTGTTCGTCCCGTTCTTCGGCGTCCCGGCCTCCACCTCGAAAGGGCTCGCGGTCCTCGCCCTCCGGACGAGCGCCCCGGTGGTGCC
>DASZJM010000502.1:0-1653 GCA_035948165.1 Candidatus Methylomirabilota bacterium | reverse complement strand
GCGCCCGCCGCGGCGATGATGGCGCGCCAGGCCACCTACGCGGGGCCGGTCGAGGGCGCGGTGGAGTGGCTGCAGCGCTGGATCGCGGCGGGGGCCCGCCACCTCGCGCTGCGCTTCGCGGGCGGCGACCAGCTCGCGCAGGTCGACGAGACCGCCCGCACGCTGCTGCCGCGCCTCCGCTGAACCCTCTCCCCTCTGGGGAGAGGGCAGAGTGAGGGGCTCTCAGGGTGAGGGGCTCTACCGCCCCTTCAGCCGAAGCTCCTCCAGCGGCCCCGCGTAAGGGAACGACGGGATCAGGTTGAGCGCCGCTTCCTCCATCCGCGGCCCGTACGCGCGGATGAAGCCATTCTCCCAGATCGGCGCGAAGATCACCCGCTCCTGCACGATGCGCTGGATCTGGTGGAGCATCTCCTCGCGCTTCTTGCGGTCCATCTCCTGGAGCTGGGCCTGGAAGAGGGTCTCGATCTCGGGAACGGAGCCGTAGGAGAGCACGCCCCGGGCGGTCGCGAAGGCCTCGAGGCGGGTCGAGGCGTTGCCCGCGGTTCCGGTCGCGCCCACGAAGAGGTTCCGGACCTTCTTGTCCCGCCAGGCCGAGAGCAGCGCCGCGCGCTCCATGGTGCGCACCCGGGTGCGGATGCCGACCGCGCCGAGATAGTTGGCGATCGCCTCGCCCATCGAGTTGTAGGGCGGGAACGGGGTGAGCTCGCCCGCGTCGAAGCCCGTCGGGAAGCCGGCCTCGCCGAGGAGCGCCTTGGCGCGCTTCGGGTCGTACGGATCGGGCGGGATGCCGAGCGCGAACTCCTGGTGGCGCGGCACGATGTTGCCGGTGGGCCCGGAGAAGCCGAGTGACTCCGCCTCGTTGATGGTCTGGCGGTCGATGGCGAGGCTCGCGGCCTGCCGGACGCGGCGGTCCGCCCACGGCGAGCCGGCCACCCACTGCTCGGGGAACATCAGGAACAGGACGCCGTTGGTGCGCATCGCGGTGAGGGTGAGCCCCGGCGTGCGCCGCACGTCCTCCGCGATGGGTCCGTTGAAGAAGTAGGCGATGTCGACCTCGCCGCGCTTCAGAGCGGCCGCGCGGGTGGACTCCTCCGGGATGCTGCGGATCACCAGCCGCTTCACGCTCGGGATCTTCCGCCAGTAGCCCTCGAAGGCCTCGAGGGTCAGCTCGATCCCGGGCTGGAAGCTCACGAACCGGTACGGGCCGGCCCCGATCGGCGCGCGGCGGAAGCCGTCCTCGCCCACCTTCTCGACGTACTTCTTCGGCACGATCCACGCGGCGCCGGACGCGCTCGTGCCGTAGAAGGTCATGAAGTCGGGCCACGGGTCCTTCAGGTGGAAGCGTACCCGGCTCGGGTCCACCACCTGCACGTCGCGCACGCGGTCCTTGAGGATCGGGGCGGCCGCGCCCCGGTAGCGCTCGAAGGAGAACTTCACGTCCTCGGCGGTGACCGGGTCGCCGTTGTGGAAGCGCGCCCCCTTGCGGAGCACGAACTCCCAGGTGCGCCCGTCCTTCGACATGGACCACGCCTCGGCCAGGCTCGGGGCGTTGAGCGCGGCGGGCATGGGCTTCACCAGCGCGTCGTGCAGCGCGTACATGATCATGAACGGGGTGATCTCGGCGTCGGTCTCCGCCGGGTCGAGCCAGCGGCT
>DASZJM010000501.1:0-6791 GCA_035948165.1 Candidatus Methylomirabilota bacterium | reverse complement strand
ATGGGCCCGCCCGGCTCGCGCTCAGCGGGCAACGGCGGGCGAGACGTCGGGGAGCGTGGAGAGGGTGGCGCCCGGGTAGTAGTAGAGGACGATCCGCTGGGCAGTGTAGCCCTGGTCGGCCATGGTCTTGGCGCTCCACTGGTCGAGGCCGACGCCGTGGCCGTACCCGCGTCCCACGAAGCGCGCCATCGGGCCCACCACCGCCACCGCGAAGAGCGTGCTCTTGAGCGTGTCGTACCCCACCAGGCGCCGCAGGTCGTTGCCCCGCAGCGTCACGGTGCCGGCGGTGCCGCGCACCGCGATGCGGGCCACCCGCAGCGACACGCTCCGCTCGAGCACGTCGAGCGCGACCACGCGCCCGACCGAGATCCCGCCGCGCAGCAGCGCGGCCGACAGCTCGGCGAGGGGCAGCTCGAGGCGCCAGCGCTGGTGCGGCGACTCCGACGCGAACTCGACGCGGACCGGCTTGAGGGCCGGCATGTTCGAGGCGGCGAAGACCACGCGCGGGTCCTCGGTGTAGCCGCCGCTGTCGGTGTGGTAGAAGGCGGGGAACAGCTCGCCCTGCCACAGGAGCACCTGACCCGCGGTCTCCCGCACCGCGGTCCACACCACCGAGTCGGCCGGCACCCGCCCCACGTATTGCTGGTTCAGCGTGGAGGCCACCAGGTGGTAGGCCTTCTCCGCGTTGAGCCGCCGATGGTACGCCGCGTAGGTCCGGGCCACGATCGCCTGGGCCTTCAGCATCTCGAGCGGCATCTTGTCCCCCGCCTCGGCCTTGACCGCCCCCGCCAGGTAGTCCTCGAGCGGCAGCTCGTTCACCACCGTCAGCCCGTCGCCGCTGCGCACGATCTCGAGGGCGCCCGGATACTCGCGGTTGTTGGTGCGGAGCGCGCCGACGTCGGCGGGGGCGAGCCGCAGGCCGTCCACGCGGCGGCCCGCGACCTCGATGGCGCCGTTCTTGAGGGTGGCGCGGAGCCACGTGGGCGAGTCGCTCACCACCGAGCGGCCGGTGAGATCGCTCACCATCATGGGGCCGCCGCCCACCTCGACGGTCTTGAGCCCGTCCGCGATGGCGACGCGGATGTCGCCTCCGGCGAGCACGGGGCCGGCGCCGAGGATCAGCAGGAGCGCCGCGGCCAGCGCGTAGCGGGCGAGGGTCAGCGTCGGCCGAAGAGCGAGAAGAGCAGCGTGAGCACGATCGAGACGACGAGGCAGGTGGCGAGCGGGAAGTAGAGCGACCAGTTTCCGCGCTGGATGTGGATGTCCCCCGGCAGTCGTCCGAGCCATGGCAGCCTTCCCGAGAAATTTCCCGCGACGAGCAGGATCAATCCCAGGCATACCATCACGGCGCCCCATCCCAGAAGCAATTTCCCGAGATCGCGCATCGCGACACGCCCCGCGGCTAGAGCGGCAGCTGCCCCTGCCCGCTCGGCGACGCGGGCAGCGCGTGGCCGAGGTGCGCGTAGGCCGCCGCGGTGGCCCGCCGGCCGCTCGGGCTCCGCACCACGTAGCCGATCTTGAGCAGGAAGGGCTCCACCACCTCCGCGAGCGTCTCCGCCTCGTCGTTGATGGTGGCCGCGATCGCCTCGAGGCCCACCGGGCCGCCCTTGTACTGCTCGATGATGGCGGTGAGGAAGCGGCGGTCGAGCCGGTCGAGGCCGACCTCGTCGACGCCCTCCTGGTCCAGCGCGCGCTCGGCCAGCGCGGCGGTGACCACGCCGTCGGCCTTCACCTGCGCGTAGTCGCGCACGCGTCGGAGCAGGCGGTTGGCGATGCGCGGGGTGCCGCGCGCCCGCCGCGCGATCGCCTCCGCGCCGCCGGGGGCGACCTCCATCCCCAGGATCGAGGCGGAGCGGCGGATGATCGCGCCGAGGTCCTCGTCGGAGTAGAAGTCGAGGTGATGGAAGATGCCGAAGCGCTCCCGGAGCGGTGAGGAGAGCATGCCGGGCCGGGTGGTGGCGCCCACCATGGTGAAGGGCCGGAGCGGGATGCGCATGGTCCGCGCGTTGAGCCCCTTGTCCATCACGAAGTTGATCGAGAAGTCCTCCATCGCCGGGTACAGCAGCTCCTCGACCACGCGGGGCAGCCGGTGGATCTCGTCGATGAACAGCACGTCCCGCTCGGCCAGGTTGGTGAGGATGCCCATGAGGTCGGCGCCCCGCTCGAGCGACGGCCCGGCGGTGGTGACGATCGCCGCGCCCATCTCGTTGGCCATGATGGTGGCGAGCGTGGTCTTGCCGAGCCCCGGCGGCCCGGAGAGCAGCACGTGATCGAGCGGCTCGGCCCGCTGTCGCGCCGCCTCGACCGACACCCGCAGGCTCTCCACCGCCGCGCGCTGGCCGACGTATTCTTCCAGGCGCTGGGGACGGAGCTGCCGCTCCACCTGGGTCTCGTCGGGGAGCGCCACCCGGCTCATCACCCGCGCCTCGTCGGTCACGGCCGCACCCCGCCGCGGTAGATCTCGTCGAACAGCTCCTCGGGCGTGCCCACCCCCGGCCGCCGGGTGAGCGCGGCGCTGATGAGCTGGGCCGCCTCGCTCGGGCGGTGACCGAGCTGCTTGACCAGGATCTCGAAGACCATGCCGCGCAGGCCCTCCTCGTCGGGGGCCGCCGCCGCGGCGGCCGGCTCGGGCGCCGCCGCCTCCGGGCGGGCGAGCGCGAACTTGGCGACCTTGGCCTGGAGCTGAGCCACGATGTTCTTGGCCTTCTGCGGCCCGATGCCGGGCAGGCGCCGCAGGTAGCCCTCGTCCTGCCGCGCGATGGCGGCCGCGATCTCTCCCACCGGCGCGGCCAGCGAGCGCGCGGCCACCAGCGGGCCGACGTCCTTCACGGTGATCAGCTTCTCGAAGAACTCACGATCGAGCTCCGAGGTGAAGCCGATCAGCACCGGGCGCGGCTGGTTCTGGGTGGCGTGGTAGTGGATGGCCAGCGCCACCTCGTCGGCCGCGTCGCCCTCGGCGGCCTTGGCGTGCACCAGCTCCTGCTGCGTCACCGGCGGCACGAAGACCTCGTAGCCCACCCCGGCCGCCTCGACCACGATGCGGTCCTCGAGCTTCCGCCGCAGCCGCCCCCGCAGCGACGCGATCACGCCCGCCCCCCCACGGCCGCCGGCAATCTCCCCATCACCCGCGACATCCCGGTCGCGGCCAGGCCGAGGGCGTCGGCCACGTGCGAGGGGCGCGGCAGCTCCTTGAGGCCGAGGACGGTCTGGACCGCGCGCTGGACCTGGGCCTTGCCCGCGGCGCCGTTGCCGGTCATGGCGCGCTTGACCTCGGAGGGCGCCAGCGCGACCACCGTGACGCCCAGCTGCCGCGCGGCCAGGTAGATCACGCCGCGGGCGTGGCCCATGAGGATGGCGGTGCGCGGGAACTTGTACTCGGTGTAGAGATCCTCGACCACGAGGAGGCCGGGGCCCTGTAGCTCGATGATGCGGTGGACCGCCCGGTGGAGCGCGTTGAGCCGGGCCTCGAGCGGCTCGCCGGTGGTGGTGCTGATGACCCCGGCGTCGCAAACGGTGACCGCGCCCGCGCCCGCTTCCAGCACGCCGAACCCGGTGGCGACGAGCCCCGGGTCCACCCCCATGACGCGCAGCGCGCTAGGCCGCGGTGATGGCGTCGATGACCTCGTCGGCGATGTCGTAGTTGGAGTAAACGGACTGGACGTCGTCCTGCTCCTCGAGGGCCTCGATCAGCCGCAGCACCGCCGCGGCCTCCTTGCCCTCCACCTTGACCGTGGATTGGGGCACCATGTCCACCCGCGCCTCGAGCACCGGCATGCCCTGCCGCTCGAGCGCCTGCCGGACCGCCTCCATTTCATCAGGACTGGCGGTGACCTCGAACACTTTTTCTACCTGCCTCACGTCGGTGGCCCCCGAATCGAGGGCCTTCTCGAGCAGGTCGTCCTCCTTCACCTTCTGCGCGTCCACCTCGATCATCCCGCGGCGGTCGAACATCCAGGCCACGCAGCCCGACGTGCCCATCCGGCCCTCGTTCTTCTCGAAGATGTGCCGGATCTCGGGGCCGGTGCGGTTCTTGTTGTCGGTGAGGGTCCGCACCATCACCGCCACCCCGCCCGCCCCGTAGCCCTCGTAGGCGATCTCCTCGTAGGACTCGCCGGGCAGCTCCCCGGTGCCCTTCTGGATGGCGCGCTTGATGTTGTCCGCGGGCATGTTGGCGGCCCGCGCCGACTCCGTCGCCGCCTTCAGCCGCAGGTTGCCCTTGGGGTCGCCGCCGCCGTTCTTGGCCGCGACCGTGATCTCGCGCAGGATCTTCGAGAAGAGCTTCCCGCGCTGGACGTCCGTCTTGCCCTTCTTCCGCTTGATCTGCGACCACCGTGAATGTCCAGACATACCGGTCTCCTACCCGCTCGGGGATAGCCGCTTCAATGATTTGACCCGCTCCAGCCGCCGGGCCCGCCGCTCGAGAGCCAGGGCGAAGCGGCGCTGCTCGGCCGGGGTCTGGGGCGTGAACGGCGGGCACGGCCGGGGGCGCAGCGGGGCGCTCGGATCCGAGCCCAGGTGGACGAAGGAGAGGTAGGCAGTGCAGGCGTGCTTGACCTCGCCGGTCCACGGCACCTCGCTCAGCACTTTCACCCCTATCTCCAGAGAAGTTGTCCCGACGTGGTTGAGGCCTGCCTTGAACGTCACGACCTCGTTCGCGTGGATCGGGGCGTAGAAGTCGAGCGCGTCCAGGCACGCGGTCATGACCAGGCCCCGGCAGTACCGCATGGAGAGGATACCGCCCGCCTCGTCGATGTCGAGCAGGAGCTTGCCCGCGAACATGGTGTTGCCGAACAGGAGGTCCTCCGGCAGCACCGACCGGCAGGACTCGAACGTCCAGCGGAGCTGCTCGGGGGTCGCGTCGTCGTCCACCTCGCGCATGCGCTCCGCGCGCCGCTCGAAGCGCTCCAGCCGGCGCGCCCGCCGTTCACCCGCCGCCGCGTGCAGTGCGTCCTCCTCGGCCCCGCGCGGCGTCACCGCCTGCGGCACCGGCAGGGGCTTGCCGTGCTCGTCCACCTTCACGAAGACCAGGTGGGAGGACAGCGTCAGGGCCCGCTCGCCGGTGGCCGGCTTCTCGGCGTAGACCCGCACCCCGACCTCGAGGGAGCAGCGGCCCACGTACTCCACCTGGGCCCGCAGCACCGCCACTTCCCCCACCTTCACCGGGTGCAGGAAGTCGATATCGTCCAGGGCGCCGAGCAGCACGTTGCCGCGGGCCACCCGGGAGGCCGCGATGGTCCCGCAGGTCGCGATCCACTGCATCATGCGCCCGCCGTGGATCTGCCCGGGCGCGCCCGCGTGCTCGGGGAACACCCAGTTCACCATCTCGGTGGCCGTGTCGGAGATCGAGAGCATGGTCGGCGTCGGATGACGCGTAAGTCTCGCATTTTTCTATCACGCCGGGCACTGCAAGTCCAGCCGGCCGAGGGCCCGGAGGCGTTGACAATCGCAGGTCTCGGCCCTAGGGTTGGGGCGACGCGGAGGACCTGCGGACACCCATCGGCGCCGGGAGGCCCCACATGGAATTCGAGTACTCGAAGAAGACCAAGATGTACATGGAGCAGCTCACCGACTTCATGAACAAGCACGTGGTGCCGAACGAGCAGGTGTTCGTCGACCAGCTCAACTCGGGTCCGACGCGCTGGCAGATCCCGCCCATCATGGAGGAGCTGAAGGCCAAGGCCCGCGAGCGCGGCCTCTGGAACCTCTTCCTCCCCGAGAGCGAGCGCGGCGCCGGCCTCACCAACCTCGAGTACGCGCCGCTCTGCGAGATCATGGGCCGCTCCCCGATCGCGCCGGAGACGTTCAACTGCTCGGCGCCCGACACCGGCAACATGGAGGTGCTGGAGCGCTACGGCACGCCCGAGGACAAGAGGCAGTGGCTCCAGCCGCTGCTCGAGGGCAAGATCCGCTCCGCGTTCGCGATGACCGAGCCCAAGGTGGCCTCCTCCGACGCGACCAACATCGAGTCGCGCATCGAGCGCGACGGCGACCACTACGTGATCAACGGCCACAAGTGGTGGACGTCGGGCATCGGCGACCCGCGCTGCAAGGTCCTCATCTTCATGGGCAAGACCGACCCCAGGAACCCCGACAAGTACAAGCAGCAGTCGATGATCCTGGTCCCGCGCGACGCGCCCGGCATCAAGGTGGTCCGGATGCTGACCGTGTTCGGGTACGACGACGCCCCCCACGGCCACGGCGAGGTGCTGTTCGAGAACGTGCGGGTGCCCGCCTCCAACATGCTGCTCGGCGAGGGCCGCGGCTTCGAGATCGCCCAGGGGCGCCTGGGTCCGGGCCGCATCCATCACTGCATGCGGCAGATCGGGGTGGCGGAGCGGGCGCTGGAGCTGATGTGCAAGCGGGCCACACGCCGGATCGCCTTCGGCAAGCCGCTCGCCGACAACGACATCACGCTCGAGCGCATCGCCGAGTCGCGCATCGAGATCGACCAGGCGCGGCTCCTCGTGCTGCACGCGGCCTACATGATGGACACCGTCGGCAACAAAGCGGCGCGGCAGGCCATCGCGGAGATCAAGGTGGCGGTGCCGAACATCACCGGCCGCGTGGTGGAGCGGGCGATGCAGCTGCACGGCGGCGGCGGGGTGAGCCAGGAGTTCCCGCTCGCGTCGATGTGGGCGCACTCGCGGACGCTCCGGTTCGCGGACGGGCCGGACGAGGTGCACCGCCGACAGATCGGGCGACTGGAGCTGCGCAAGCACAGCTAGCTCCTCGGCGTCGCGTCAGCGGGAGGGAGCGGGGGGGGGGGGGGGGGGGGGGGGGGGGGGGGGGGG
>DASZJM010000500.1:0-2853 GCA_035948165.1 Candidatus Methylomirabilota bacterium | reverse complement strand
GACCGAGGGGATGTAGAAGCCCGCCTCGGTCGGGTGGAACGGGTCGCGGATGTCGACCGCGCGCACCCCGGCGTTGAAGTAGGCGATGAACGCGAGGCGGCCGTAGTAGATCGGGCTGAACGACTCGTTGCTCGAGTGCGGGCCGAAGCGCCCGCCGCGCCGGCAGAAGTCGCCGGTGGGATCCGGCACCTCGAAGGTGGCGACCGAGAACGGGGTGCGCTCGGTGGTGACGTCCACCATGAACGAGAGCTGGCGGAGCTCCTGGCACTCGTTGCGGAGCGCCTCCGAGACCAGCAGCACGAAGTCGCGGGTGCGGCCCGGCACGTCCGCCGCCCAGTGGGGCACCGTGATGCCGAGGATCGGGAAGCTGGTGTGGCCGCCCCAGGCCGGCGACATGTCGAGCCGGCCGATCTGGGGGTAGAGCAGGTTCGCGGGCGTGGGCGCGAAGCGGTCGGCGGCCTGCGGATCGCCCGCGAGCAGCTTGTCGCGGTCGACGATCTGCAGCACGCCCTTGGCCCCGGTGCCGTACGCGAAATATACGCGGTTGCGCAGCGCGATCGGCCCGTGCACGCCCTCCGGCGCGGTCCCGGTCGAGCCCGGCTCCTGCCCCGGCAGCCCGAAGTCGCGGATGAAGCGCGGCTGCGCCGGATCGCTCAGGTCGTAGATCTTGGTCATCCGGTTGGTGCGCCAGCCCGAGGGCGCCCCGTCCGAGACCAGGTAGGCGATCCCGGTGTCGCACTCCCACCAGTTCTTGTGGGTGCTCTTGAGCCCGTCGAGCACGGTGACGAGCCGCGCCGGCTTCGCGGGATCGGTCACGTCCCACACCTCGTGCGCCAGGTTGCCGAGCGTGCGCAGGAGGTAGGTCTTGTCCTTCGCCGCGTGCGGCAGGGTCTTGCCGTCGCAGACGCGCACCATCGCCGCCCCGCCCGCCTCTGCCTCGCCCTCCGCGCCCGGGATGTGATGCAGGTAGCGCGGCCGCTTCGGATCCGTCACGTCCACGATCGAGGTGCCGTTCAGCTCCATCTGGCCGGTGAGCGGGTTCATCCGCTTGCCGCCGTGGTGACCGATGTAGGCAATCCACCGCGCGCCCTGCTGATGGACCACCGGCTGGTAGGCCGAGCGCGCCTGGAGGTCGTCCATGCCGACGAGGCGCATGTTGCGCTGCTCCTCGGCCGCCGCGGGGGGTGCGCACGCGAGGAGACCGCCGAGCAGGAGTGCGGCGCCCCAGGCGCTCCGCGCGTTCACCGCGTTGTGCTCGTCGACATCGACGCTCCTCCCTGGGTTACCCGATGTGACATGAAAGCGGGCACCAAGCCTACCCGGGGGTCCGCCGGGCGGTCAATAGCCAATCCCGGCGGCCACTTCGCGGAAACGGCGGCCGAGGAGCGGGCGGGAGCCTGGCGCGGCGGTTACAATCGCGGCATGGCTCAGCCGGCGAACCCCGCGACCTCCCTGCGATTGATCAACGGGATCGGCAACCTTCTCGGTGCCATCGTAGCGTTCCTTTACTTTCGCGTCGTCGACAACACCGCGACGGACAGCGCGTCCCGCGTGGGCCCCCACGAGGTCGTCCATTCCATCATCGTGTTCGCCGCGCTGGTCGTGATCGGGCAGTGGTACAGCTCACGGTGGATGGCGCCGGTCATCCGAGCCGGCGCCGGTGAGCCCCTCTCGCCGTCGGAGGCCGCCCTGGCCCGCCGCCGCGCCCTGATCTTTCCGTTCTTCGTGGCCGGCCTCACCTTCCTGGGCTGGGTGATGGCCGGTCTCATCTTCGGCGTCGTGATGCCCCTCATGATGGGGCGCGAGCTGTCGGCGTCCCAGGCCGTGCGCCAGGTCTTCGGCTTGACGGTCATCGCGGGAGGCGTGACCACCGCCTTCATCTTCTTCGCGAGCGAGCACGCCTGGCGGCAGCGGCTGCCGTTCTTCTTCCCGGAGGGCGACCTGAGTCTGGTGCCACGGGTGCCCCGCCTGGTGGTCCGGGTCCGGCTGCTCGCCATCTTCCTGATGGTCGGCGTGTTGCCGCTCGCGGTTCTCGGCGTCCTCGCCTACACGCGGGCGCTCGATCTGCTGGGCGCCGACGCCGCGACCGCCGGCCAGATCGTGTCCGGCCTCCGGGTGACCATTCTCTTCCTGCTCGCGGTCGGCGTCGCCGCGGCGATCGGCCTCTCCATCTTCGCGGCCAACAGCGTGGCCGGGCCATTGAAGGACGTCGAGACTGCGATGGCCGAGGTGGAGCGGGGTCGCCTCGACGGCCACGCGCCGGTGGTCAGCACCGACGAGATCGGCGCGGTGGCCGAGGGTTTCAACCGCATGCTGCACGGCCTGCGCGAGCGGGAGCTGGTCAAGGAGACCTTCGGCAAGTACGTCACCCCCGAGATCCGCGACGAGATCCTCGCCGGCCGCATCAGCGGCGAGGGCGAGCTGAAGGAGGTGACGGTTCTGTTCGCGGACATTCGCGACTTCACCCCGTGGGTCGAGGCCACCGCGCCGCGCGACGTGGTCCACGACCTCAACGAGTACTTCACCGAGATGGCGGAGGCCATCCGCGCCCACCGCGGCCTCGTGCTGCAGTTCATCGGCGACGAGATCGAGGCGGTGTTCGGCGCGCCGATCGCCTCGCGCGACCACGCCGCGATGGCGGTGCGCTCCGCGCTCGACATGCGCGGGCGCCTCCGCGCCTGGAACGCCCGCCGCGAGGCCACGGGCCGGCCGGCGCTGCGCCACGGCATCGGCATCCACACCGGCACCGTGCTGGCCGGCAACATCGGCGGGGCGGAGCGGCTCTCCTACGCCCTGGTGGGCGACCCGGTGAACCTCGCCTCGCGCATCCAGGGGCTCACCAAGGACTTCGAG